>JACRLO010000004.1 GCA_016235245.1 Nitrospirota bacterium
ACGGCATCAATAAACTTCCGGATGGTGGTCCGTGATATATACATAGAAAAATATACGGGACGAGGGGGCCTGGGGCAACTCCCCAGCTCGGAAGTTTATGATGTCCTGCGTCTAAAGTTCCGAGCTGGGGAGTTGAACATCATGAGTTCACTCACCAGGTCTCCCTCTGTCCCTATTAAAGTAAGCATTGCCGGGCCGATTTCATCTGGCCGAGGGCATTATAAAAAATATATGGGTGGTATTACGCACAGGTGCAGATATACCACTATATATAGGAATGTCTCTGTTTTGAAAAAAGAGGGGAAAGTCATTGCCTTCCCCTTGAATTATTATAAGTCCTTTCTGTTTGATTTAGTTCCGAAAATCTGTCATCGGCCTTAAGCTCTTCTATAATGGCCTGTCTGCCGATCTCTCTTAATGGCCTTAGTTCATCTCCGAATCGGACGATTGCGAGCCGCTGCAGTTCCTCATTCTTCAGATTATCGTATGGCCAGCCCATAAGATTACCTCCTAATACGGGAATGCCCCGCCGTGGAGCCAGTCATTAAAGCGTTCGGCTATCGGCATGGCCACCTTCTTTTCGTCTATTGTTGCGTTATACTGTTGCCAGCCCTCGTAGCATGGAGCTATCTTGACGACGCCTCCGTTTGAGAGCCATACCTTCACCATTCTCTCGTGCCTTCTTGTCTGCCCTATGAACTGAAGATATTTGATATACAGATTCATAAGCACCTCAGTTTTCCGTGATTGCGGCATGAAGCGAAATATGCTTCTCCATGATCACCAGTGGCGGACAGGATTTCAATGCCTCGGTGCAGGCATTGTAAAAGCTCCACATAGTCCGGGGTCTGAAGTCGTCATAAGATGGGGTGAGCCATTCCTTCTTTACGACCGGCAACTGTCTCGGGGTCAAAATACCGTGACCGAACATCAGGCCGATCATCTTGAAAGCCTCGGTATTGTCGATCATCCTTCCCTTCAGTGTCTCTGAATCCTCTACGATCTTCCGAAAATTCTGCTGGCTCCGGTACAGCGTCGAGATTGCTGCGTCTTCCAGTCCCTGCCAGACGTTTGCGGTATGTTTTCGCATAATCGTGATGTCTCCTGTAAGGGCAAGGTTATCGCAGACAAACACCTGTGCGCCGATGGCAATACCGATTGCCATACTCTTGTCATAGGAATTCCTGAACCCTATCGAGAGCCCAAGCTCTGTATGGTCGTTTCTGAATGCCAGGACTCCGAACATCTGCTGCCCGTCCCTCGCAAGGGCATACTGCTCATTTGAGAGCGTGAATCCCTTGAGGATATCCCTTCCGATGGTCGAAAGCGTATCCGCAAGGTTGTTGTGAGGCACAGGGATATAGCTATCCGTTGCCTCTGGTACCGGGACGAGTGCAAGGTCGTCCCTTGTTACGATCTGTCCTCCTCTGTGAACAAGTAATGACATGTGAACCTCCTATCAGTGGATTTCCAGACAGAAATAGTCTGGGATTAGGGAAAGCTGGTTTTCATCAATTCTGGGGGCCTCTGTAATAAGAAGCCCCTCTTCCTTTACCTCTACCCGAAACCCTGAGACAGATAGCCTTGAGATGTTGTTTGCTTCAAGATACGTCGCTATCCTGAACTCAATATCAGGCAGTTCACCGGCAAGCCTTCGCCGGTGGTACAACTTGCGCACCAACCGGGACAGCTCTGTTCGTGTCATCGACTGCATCCTCCAATGCCTTCTGAATGATCTGGTTGACTAACCTGGTCATAGGAATCTTCATTTCCTTAGACCTTCTGTAGAGAACCGGGATGTACTGCTCGGATATTTTGGGGCTATACATTTTCACCTCGCTTTCTTTTTGGGAATTTATAGATATCCCTTTTCTTTGAGTGATACATATCCATCTCCAATGATCACGTGGTCCAATACCGCAATCCCGATAAGCTCTCCAGCCCCTTTAAGCTTTTCAGTTATCGAAATATCGTCACGGCTTGGAGTTGGGTCTCCTGATGGGTGGTTGTGGATCAGCAACACTGAGGCTGCTAACGAGAGCAATGCGGTTTTGAATACTTCTCTTGGATGGATAAGAGAGCCGGTCATTGTCCCTGCTGATACCCTGTCTATGCAGAGTATTCTGTTTTTAACGTCCAGGTGCAGGGCAATAAAATGCTCCTTTGTCTCCTGTTGCAAAAAGCTGAACATTGCAAAGACTGTTTGAGCATCGCTGATGGTTTTTGAAACATAGTGCTCTGTTCCCTCCTGAACTGTCAGCTTCTCATAGACTGCCTTGATTACCTTGAAGCGTGTGGTGCGGTTATTTTCTAAAAGAACTTTTGGCATACTTCCTCCTAATAGCAGCTGTGGCAATAGGTCTGGATTCTTCCTCCGCCTATTGATACGATGATGAGAGTGTTGGCCAGGTTATGGCCGACAGTACAGAAATGTCCGCAATCGAGCTTTATTCTGTTGCCTGCCAAAATCAGGGCAAGATCACTGGTTGCGATCTCTTTGCTCATGGTTTTCACCTCCTTTTTGGTTTTAATACCCTGATTGCCGGAGACAATATGAAGGAAAGGCGCAAACGTGCGTCGGCGTGGAATCAGACAATGAAGTTCCCTAAGTGTCAAGAGCAATCAATTGGCTCCGGCAATCAGAGTATTAGAAGGGGGTTATTGAAAAGGGTTTTGAATACGTCTTAGTTCATACTGCAGAAGAGGGGATTTTATTTCAGTTGGCGCTTGACAGGATTTTAGGCCTTAGTTAAAACGCCGAGGGGCGGTTAAAAAGTAAAATACTTTTTAACCGCCCCGTCAGACGGGTCCTATAGAACCTTTAGCCTTGAGAAAAGCCTTTTCTTGATCCTGCATTCAGGGCAGGTCCCGAGGAGACCGCTTTCATCATCCTCTGTCTTCCGCCAGATGCGTCCGCAATCCTGGCAGACGCCGGTTTTTGCTTTATTAGATCGATTATTGGGTTCTTGGCCCGCTTCACCGGATATTACCAGTGAAAGGGCCGAGGCTACTGCAGATTCCTCTGCACCCGCTAAAAGGCAGGTTTTTCGGAATATAGCACCAGTTTCCGAGACTGCCGGCGCATGGCCGGTGAAGTATCTGGCCGGATTGGCAATGTCCGGGGTCACGGTTGCCCGATAAAATGGCCGTCCGAGCATCTCGACCTGTTCGGTCCGGATGCATCCATTGGGGTGCTGCTTGTTAAAGAACATGAGCCTTTCGGCCACCGGGACTGTTTGTTTTCTTTTTGTTCCTGTTTTTGTCTTAGGGTTGTGTTCCTGAGACATAACATTTTGGGTTAATGATTAACTGGCCACAATAGCACATCGGTAATTTTTGTCAAGAGCAGAGGCATCAAAAGGAAGTTATAACATGCTATAATTCAACAATTATTTGTCTTAGGCGATGGTATTTGGAGGTTTAGGCATTGGTGACGAAGTATGCGAGGAGAGAAACCCCTTTTAAGCAGCCGAAGAAATTATACGGTTCGATAGTTCTGCCCCTTCCACTTCAAGAAATGAGAAAATTAATTATAGACCCCAATAACGCTAATAGCGGAAAGAGGAATATCACTCTGTGACAACAGTCCTAAATAAATCCAAGCTTAACAATCTAACGAATGAAATCTGGAAGTCTGCGGAGCGACTGAGGGGAAAGTTCAAGGCCTATGAGTATCAGAGCGTGATCCTGCCTATTATTGTAATCCGGCGTCTCGAATGTGTGCTTGTCGAATGGCGAAAAAAGAAGGCTGAGGAAATTCGCCTAAAACGTCCTAAAATCAGCGATAGCGAGCTTGAAGTGCTGGTAAAAAAACTCGAACTCAATCCGAAAGAAATACCCTTCTCTAACAAGACCAAGTGGACATTACAGGACATCACTAAAGAAGACCCTACTCTTATGGAGAAGAACTTTCGCGATTACATCAACGGATTCTCTGATAATATTCAAGACATAATTGAGCATTTTGATTATCGTGCGGTTATTGGAAAGATAGTCAAAAATTCGCGTCTCTCACCGATTCTCAATCAATATGCAACAGAGAAACTCGGGCCGGAACATCTTTCAAACCTTGAGATGGGATATGTCTATGAAGAACTTCTGCGGAGGTTTTCAGAGCAGAGTGGCGAAGAGGCTGGAGAGCATTTTACCCCGCGTGAGGTTATCCGTCTTATGGTGGAACTACTTGATATCCCGATGCCAAAGAAGCATATTTCTTTTTACGATCCTGCCAGCGGCACCGGCGGCATGTTGTCCGTGTCAAAAGAACACATGCTCGACAAGGCGAAAACTGATAAGGAAAGGGAAGATGTAGAACGCTTCGTAACTCTGCATGGTCATGAGCTGCAACCGGCAAACTATGCCATCTGCAAAGCAGACATGCTGATCAAGGATGACAAACAGGCTGAAATCTTCTATGGCAATTCGCTGATCCCGCACTCCAAACAGAGCCGGGAACCAGGCGACCAGCTTGCAGGACCAAACCATAAGTTCGACTATATGCTCAGCAATCCGCCTTTTGGCGTTACCTGGGGCGGCAAAGATGGTTATGAAACTGAGGCAAAGAAATTAAGCACTACACGCTATTCAGCCGGAATGCCGCGCACAAATGATGGTGCTTTATTATTCCTTCAGACAATGTTGGCAAAAATGAAGTCAAAGGAACAGGGCGGAAGCCGTATTGCCATTATCTTCAACGGCTCGCCGCTCAGCAATGGCGACTGCGGTTCTGGTGAAAGCGAAATTCGCCGTTGGATTCTGGAGAATGATTGGCTGGATGCCATTGTGATGCTCCCTGATCAGCTTTTCTACAACACCGGCATTTTTACATACATCTGGCTGTTGACCAATAATAAGCCTGCTTCACACAAGGACAGAGTGATGCTTATCGATGCCCGGCAGCAGTTTGACAAAGAACCGAAATCCTTTGGCAATAAGCGCAACCGTATTCTTGACGAGCACAGACAATGGATCGAAGAACGGTATCACAATGGCTGGGAAGATGGATATAAAGATGAAAACGTGAAGATCTTCAACACAAAAGATTTTGCCTATCATAAAGTTAGCGTAGTGTTCTGGCAGACTGATGAAAATAATAAGCCTGCTTATATCACCGAACCATATACGAAATCTTTTACACCCGCAAACATTAAGAAAGAACAGGAATTTTATGGAAGTGATCTCGATTTTCGCATTAAGCTAAAGTCTGATACTGCTGAACAGGAGATTGTCTTTACTCTTGCCCCCAAAGACGATTTCACAAAGCTTTTCGAAAAGAATATAAGAGAAGCCTTCGCAGATGAAATTAAGGCGTTGACTAAGGACATTAAAGAATCCAGCCATAAGAACAAGGTGATCAAGTCATTTATCAATACTCTGGAAGTTAATGCTGAATACACTCACAGGCACTATGTGTCGGACAATGAATACATACAGCATGGAGAAAATATTGAAGAGTTCCTAAAACGCGAAATCGGCAAGCAGATTATCCGCTGGCAGGACAGCCCACAGCTTGGTTATGAGATTCTGCCGAATAAGTATTTTTATAAGTATAAAGCTCCAGAAAAGGCGGAAATATTGCTCAAAGAATTTTGGGAGCTTGAGAAGGAAGCGACTCACAAGTTAGCAAGTCTCGGAGGGAAATGAGTATGCAGCAGGCTAATGACTTATGGATCGGTTCCGTTCCAAAGGAGTGGCTGTCTTTTCGCATTAAAGATGTTACACAGCTTTCACCCGGCCTTTCCAGCAAAGCCCCTCAATTAACTGAGCCCTGCACAGTGGTTCCTATGGAGTCTGTTTCGGAAAAAGGACAAATTGATACAAGCACAATTGAAGAATATGATTTTATATCAGGAGGCCTCCCTAATTTCGAAGCTGGTGATGTCATTTTTGCAAAGATTACCCCATGTATGGAGAACGGCAAAGGTGCGTATGTTGAAAGCTTGCCCACAAGATATGCATTTGGCAGCACAGAGTTCCATGTTCTTCGTCCAGGGTATAAGATTGATAGTAAATTTCTTTATTACTACACATTTAATTCAGTATTCAGAGAATACGCAGCGGTTAATATGACTGGTGCTGCCGGGCAGAAACGTGTTTCATCAAGATTCCTTAACTATACAAGAATATTTCTGCCTTCTGTTCCGGAACAGCGACGCATTGCCGCCTATCTCGACAAAACCTGCGTGGCAATTGATACAGCGATAGAAAAGAAGCAGAAGCAGCTTGAAACGCTCGATGCGCTACGCAAGTCAATTATTCACAAGGCTGTGACGCGCGGGCTTGATGATTTTGTGGAATTGAAAGATTCGGGGGTAGAATGGATTGGAAAAGTTCCAAAACATTGGCGAGTTGAAAAATTAAAAAGATTCCTTGAGCGTCCATTGATGTACGGCACTAACGAAGCGGCGGAATTGGACGACACGGAGTTTCCACGATATATTCGAATAACTGATTTTGATGATTATGGTTCACTGAGAGATGATACTTTTAAGTCATTACCACCGGATAAAGCTGAAGGCTATTACTTGTTTGAAGGAGATGTGCTATTTGCTCGAAGCGGAGCAACTGTTGGAAAGACCTTTTTGTTTAAGGGATACAATGGAAAAGCCTGCTTTGCCGGTTATCTGATTAAGGCACAGACTAACAAACATAAGCTCCTCCCCGAATACCTTTACTACTTCACTAAATCCCCTTCTTATGATTCTTGGAAAAGTGTAATTTTCACACAAGCAACCATTCAGAATATCAGCGCAACCAAATATGCTTACTTGCCTATTGCTGTGCCACCAATAACCGAGCAACGGCGAATTCTTGATTACCTTGCTGGTAAAATGAACATGCTTCATGTACTGCAAGAAAATCTGAGTGGCCAACTTTCTGCCCTTGAGCAATACCGAAAATACCTTATCCATGAATGCGTTACCGGCAAGCGGCGGATTACTGAGGCTCATCTGAAGGAGATAGAAGCTCATGTTTGAGGGGCCTGAGAAGAAATTTCAGAGACACATCTTTGAATACCTTGTCCGCAACCATAAATATGCTGTGCTCGAACAGGCTGAAATTACAAACACAGAATACTATTTTGCAGAAGATCACCTGATTGCTTTTATAAAGGCAACGCAGAAGGAAACCTTTGAGGCGCTGGAGCGTGACTATGGCACTGACGCACGAGATGAAATATTCAGGGCGCTGAAAGACGAACTTAAGGTTACTCCTTTATGGATGATTGTCCGCAATGGACTGAAGGTACGAGAGCTGGAGTTTAAGCTCTACTATCCAAAACCACGATCAAGCGAGAGCGTTGCAAATCTGCATTATGAACAGAACCGGCTTACAGTTAAGCCCGAACTTATTATCAAAGACGCCAAGCGCCCTGACTTTGTTTTTTTTCTGAACGGCCTACCGATAATTACCATGGAGCTCAAGCACGAGAAAAATCAGATCGTGCATGATGCTGTTAAGCAATACAGCGAAAGAGACCATAGCGATAGGATCTTTCAACTGCCTTTTCTTCATATCGCTGCTGATACCTCGGATGTCATGGTAGCAACTGATCCTACCAAAGAGAACAATTTTCGCTGGTACAATAGCGGACTTACTAACAAGGCGGATAATGAGAAAGAATATCCGATTGAATTCCTATATAAAGATGTGCTGTCAACAGTTTCAATTTTAGAGGCGATATCCTTTTTCCTCGTCTATGTACCAAAGCAGGAAGCCGAAGAAGACAAGCCGGAACACGCTTCCTTTACAATATTCCCGCGTTATCATCAATCACGCATGGTTCAGAAGGTGGCGCAGGATGCGCTTGACCACTTTACAGCAACCGGTGAATTGGGGAAGAAATACCTCATAGATCATTCAGCAGGCTCCGGCAAGACGCTATCTATATGTTGGCTCGCAGACCGCTTTCACAGCCTTTACAAGCCCGATAGCAACGAAAAAGCTCTTGATATGATCTTCCTCCTCTCTGACCGGAAATCCCTCGACAAGAACATCAGGGATGATTTCGACAAATTCACCCACTTGAAGGATGTTGTAGGCTATGCAAAGAAGGCAAGGAACCTGAAAGATTTCCTGAAGAAAGGCCAGTCGATAGTTGTCAGCACGCTTCAGAAATTTGAATGGATTCTCGGCGAAATAGAGAATGACCCCGAACTGAAGAAATTGAGGGTAGCATTCCTTATTGATGAAGCCCATCGCTCACAGGAGGGGAAGCTTGGCGTTGCAATCAGAGTGCCGTTTAGAAAACCTGATGAGCCTGATGAAGAACCCCCCGAAGCAGAAACTGACCCTGAGGAAGAAGTGGCACGGATCATCCGGGCACATGAGGGGAACCAGCTTTTTGTTGCCTTTACTGCAACACCATCGGCAGCAACAGTCCAGCTCTTCGGAAATCCTTTTGACTCCTATTCAGAGGCAGAGGCAATTGCTGAAGGTTATATTGTTGACGTTGCTACCAACATCATATCGTACAAAACACTTTATAACCTTCACTGCGTGTTTGTTCCTGGCGATGCTGAGGAGAAACTTTATCCCAAAGGCGTGGTTAGTAAGGCGCTCAAGAATGTTGCTTTTCAGGATGAGGGACTTATCCAATATAAGGCCGAGGTAATGATGAGGATTTTCGAGGAGAAAGTAAAGGCTCTCATCGGCGGACGGTCGAAGGCTATGATCGTTTCGACATCCCGCATTGCAGGGCTCCGCTATTTTCAGATCCTTAAGGATAAGCTCAAGGAAAGAAACTGCGACTACAAGGTGTTATATGCTTTTTCTGATTTTGTGCATCCTGAGACAAATGAGCAGATAACAGAGTATGCCGTAAACGGGCTGCGGCCGGGTGAACTTATAGAAGACAGGTTTAAGGGAGACGACTACCGTCTCATGGTTGTGGCAAGCAAATTTCAAACTGGATTTGACGAGCCTCTTCTTGCAGGTATGTTTCTCGATAAGGCGGTTATAGACCGCAATGCAGTTCAGACAGTTTCCCGACTAAACCGCTGTCATGAGAATAAGGACACGGTTGTCGTGGTCGATTTTACCAATAATGCTCAAGCCATTCTAAAAGCGTTTGCTAAATACCGCAAGGGAACTCCTTTTGAGAGCAGTGAACCAGATGAAAAGCAGTGTGTGAGGTATTATGAGGAGATTATCGCACAGGGCATTTATAGTCAGGCTGAAGCGGAAAATATTGTCGCACTCATTGCTGAAAACAATGACCCCCAACTGGCGTTTACGGTTAATGCTCTGCGCATAAAATTTCAGGAGCGCATTCAGGTGATGGACGACCGCAAGAAGTTTGTCTATCTCCTCGCGCGCTTTGTAAAGAGCTATCATTTCTTGTCCTGCTTTTTTCAATATCCAAAAAATATCGGCGTGTTTTCAGCCTTTGCTGAATACGTTGGCCCTCAGTTGATAAAACAGGGCTCTGTTTCGGAGTTAATGAAACAGATACGCCGGACAAGTGTTGTCAAAGCGAGCGTTAAGTACAAGGGCGAAGTATCAGCGCCCGGAACTGTAAAGCTCATAAAAGGCAAAAAGGGTGGCAGCGGGCCTCCTTTGAAGAAGGTCTCAGTGCAGGACATGATTGATGAGATTCGGAAAACCTTCACGATCTCGGACGATGAAGCTCTCTACATAAAACAAGTGACCGAAGAGAAGATGCATGATGAAGAAATACAGACAACAATAGCCACGCACCAGGGAGACGTCTTCTATTTAGAGAATACCTATTCCGGACAGGTAAACCATTCGATTCAGGATTCCTATGAAGAGAAAGGTCGTTATGAGGAACTTGCAGACTCGAAATATATTGACCCTGGCGCTATTTTCGATATGATGGCGCTGACGGTAATCTATTATGGTCTTCAACACGCAAAGGCTGCGAGAAGATAATGAGCAAGAATATCAAGCATCTGCCGGAAAAAGAGCGCCCCAGGGAGAAGCTTCAGCAAAAAGGCGCAGAGGCGTTATCTGATGTTGAATTAATGGCTATTCTTTTGGGCAGCGGGACCAAAGGCCATGATGTAATGAAAGTATCAGGACGCATTTTGAAGGTATTGGATGGCAATCCAAATCAGTTGAGCCTCGAAGAACTACAAAAAATAGAAGGTGTTGGCCTTGCAAAGGCTACTTTGATCGCTGCCTCTCTTGAATTTGCCCGGCGAAGAATTCGACCGGAAGGATTAAGAATTTCGACGCCTGCAGACGTACTTCCGCTCATTCAACATTATGCCGACCGAAAGCAGGAACATTTCATCTGTATTTCGATCAATGGCGCTAATGAAGTGATAAAGAGCCGGATTGTTTCTGTCGGACTTGTAAATAAGACCCAGGTGCATCCAAGAGAGGTATTTGCTGATCCTATTACTGATAGAGCCTCTGCAATCATAGTGGCTCACAATCATCCGGCTGGCTCCTTGGAACCAAGCGCTGAAGATAAGGAAATAACCGAGCAATTGAAAGCCGCCGGCGAGACCCTTGGAATCAGACTTCTCGACCATATCATTTTCAACCAAAAAGGTTATTACAGTTTCTTGGAGAAAGGGGAATTTAATTAAGGTCTGCCAATTACATTCCATGAATGCATTATGCATCACTGTGTTAGATAATAACGAATACCTGTACGGAGAACAAATAGCAACTCGATTTGTTCATTTATGAAAACTGAGGCAAGAATTAAGGAAAATGGAAAGCAAAACAGGAAAAAGTGATGACAAAATGACGACGCATCCTTTTTCGTCGGACAGGCCAATCTCTTTTAAAAAGGACGACCTGTTAGGCGTCGCCAGTTTCGCTGAATCATTGGCATCTGCAATAAAAGGCTGGAAAGGCAAGGATAGTCTTGTCATTGCCCTTTATGGGCCATGGGGCAGTGGGAAATCATCAATAAAGAATATTGCAATCGATGCACTCAGGGCAGAAAAGAGTGACTGTCCACTGATTGTTGAATTCAATCCCTGGCAATGGGCAGGGCAAGAACAGCTCGCACAGTCTTTTTTCCATGAAATAGGGGTTGCCCTAAAAAGAACGGGAAAAGGCGACACCGATAAGAAGCGCGCAGCCAACTGGAAGCGCTATGCCGCATATCTTAAAGTGGGCTCATTTCTTGCCGGCAGTATTAATAAATTCATTATAGGGCTATTGGTTCTAATCGGCATGGTAGGCATCGGCGGCGTTATTTCCAATCTGCCATGGTTGAATGCTGTGATTGTCATTGTCAGCTGTGTGGCCTTAGTCTTTGCCGGGCTCCTAAAATGGAGCAGCTCATTTGCGGAAAAAATAGCAGCACTTTTTGATACCAGATACGAGGCATCGATGGACGGCCTCTTTGATGTTAAGAAGAAGCTTTCGGCAAGCTTGGCCGAATTGAGAAATCCGGTTGTAGTTGCTATTGATGATGTTGACCGTCTTTCTGCGAATGAAATCAAATACCTGTTTCAATTGGTCAAGGCTAACGCTGATTTCCCCAATATGGTCTATTTGCTTTTATTTCAGAGGGATATCGTTGAAAAAAGTCTTCAAGATTCACCGATCAGTGGTCGGGAATTTATAGAGAAGATCGTTCAGGTCGGGTTCAATATCCCCCTGATGGAGCGCTCTCGCATGGAGAAAGTTCTTCTTGGTGGTCTCAATGATCTTCTGAGTGACAACGTGCTTGGACAGCGGTTTGAGCAGCAGCGCTGGGGGAATATCTTTATTGCCGGCGTGAGACATTACTTTGAGACACTGCGGGATGTGCATCGATTTCTTTCAACGTTGTCATTTCATATATCGCTGTTTCGCAATAAGGGCAGTTTCGATGTCAACCCCATTGACTTGATCGCCATAGAAGTGCTCAGAGTTTTTGAGCCTGATCTGTACAAGAAACTCTTTGAGGTTAAACATATCTTGACTGAACAGCGTGAACGAAGCAGTAGCACTGAAAATGAACATCGGCAGACGATTGAGACGATTATGCAGCTCGTGCCTGAGACCAAACGGCAATATGCACAAGAGATAATAAAACAGTTATTTCCACCTGCAGAATGGGTATTTGGAGGGCATGGCTACGGATCTGGCTTCGACGAGCGGTGGTATCGAGATTTAAGGGTTTGTCATCCGAACGTATTCGATCGGTATTTCCATTTTGCGATACCAGAAGGCGATGTTTCTCAAGCTGAAATTGACAAACTTCTTTCAATCACAGGCAACAAAGGCGAGCTGCTCACGGAACTGAAATCTCTGAATCAACGCAATCTTCTTGTTATCGCACTTGATAGGTTAGAAGCATATGCAGAAGGCATAACCATAGAGAAGGCAATACCATTTATAACAGCCCTGATGGACATTGGCGACGAGCTACCAGAGGAGCAACCCGATTTTTTCTCCTTTACTGCCGATAAACATATAGCACGAATAGTCTATTGGCATCTGAAACAGGAGAAGGACATCAGGAAGAGAGGAGCGATCTTAAAAGAAGCCTTGAGTCTCTCTGAGGGGCTCTACCTGCCCATAATGAGGATATCGTTAGAAGAAAGTAAATATGAAAAACAAGATGAGCAGGATTCGTATTTAGTTGATCGCGATGATTTCGAAGAATTGAAGAAAGTCTGCATTGAGAAGATTCGAAAGGCTGGCAATTCCTCCGTACTGAATAATCATCCTAAACTGTTAAGCATACTTTATCATTGGCTTAAATGGGCCTCTCCGGACGAGCCTAAGAAATGGGTTGAAGATCTGATTCAAAATGGTGAGGGGCTGTTGTTGTTTCTCACGAGCTTGCTGCATTCATCAGTGTCTCATAGCATGGGAGATCATGTTTCAAGGACGAACTGGAAAATAAGCATTAAAAACGTTGAAGACTTTGTTTCGCCTGACATGGTTGCTAAACAAATTATGAGACTTAATGTTGATAAGCTCTCTGAAAAGGAGCAGCGGGCAGTTAATGCGTTTCAGAAGGCTCTGAAGCGAAGGCAAGAAGGCAAACCTGATGATGAGTGGGGTTTTGATGAAGACTGATTCCGGTTGGTCGAATAATGAAGAACATCATTGCGGGCAGACTATCAAGAATAATGATAAAATTAAGATGAAGATATTCGGAGGCAGGGAATGAAAGAAACAATATATCTTGAAACTTCTGTCGTAAGCTATTACACAGCTAAGCCAAGTCGCGACATAATAGTACTTGCTCATCAGGAAATCACAAGGGAATGGTGGGACAGGGCGCTCAAAAAATATGATGCGGTTATTTCTGAAATTGTTATTGAGGAGGCAAGAGCCGGGGATATTGAAGCTGCGAAGAAACGGTTGGCAATATTAAAAAGGTTCGAGCATCTTGAACTTAACCCTATGGTAGATAAAATGGCCCAGATCTACTTGGACAAACTTAAACTGCCGATGAAGGCTTTCCGCGATGCTGTTCATCTTGCTGTTGCCTCGGTTCACAGTGTTGATTATCTTGTAACCTGGAATTGCGCTCATATTGCAAACGGAGAAATTATTAAAAAACTTATGAAGATCAATACTTCTTATGGCATCAGGACCCCTGTGATATGCACACCTGAGGAATTAATGCCCAAAATGAAAGGAGAATAATATTATGTGGAAAGATCCAATAGTTGAAGAGGTTCGCAAAGCCGGTGAAGAACTGGCAAAGAAATCGAACTATAATCTGCAGAGCATGCTTCAAAGCCTGCGGGACAGCGAAAAGAAGAGCAAGGCTAAAGTGAGACCCATGGTCAAGGCAAAGCTCAAGAAAGCAGGCTAACACGCCAATATAGGGAGCGTGCCCAGCGGGCTTGCCGCTTATTGATGGAGGTAAAGGTAGCTTTGACGAAACAAATAAATGAGACTATCAAGCTAAACACGGTTCCGTCTTCTGAATCATGGCTCTATAAGAATAAGAAGGCGTTGAAAAGCGTTAAGCTGGGGCTGAAACAGGCAGCCAAGGGCAAAGTTACAAAATTGGATCTCGACGAGCTTTAAATATTCCGTAGTATTCCCATGAGATACCGGAATGACCTGATCTGCTTCCCCCGACAGATATTATAGGCGTCTCGAATCTTCCATTCTTCTTTTTGCTGAAAGATCCAAAAACAATTTTCTCCGAAATATCCGGTCATTTCATCGGCCAAGACCTCCCATCCGGCCCGGTATTTTTTTGCGGCTGCCTGAAATTGGAAAGTCGCAATATTTTCTTTGAGCGATTTCATATGCGTTGATCGTTATTGTATTGCTCATCGAGCGGATGATAAGTCAATTCCTGTTCTTCAAATACTTTTTCCCGAAACTTGCAATGCTCATTCCGGCATACATAAACTATCCAGATTCCTCCGGGCTCTTCATCCTCGGATAATGCATACATGTAATAGCCGCACTGGGGGCAGATTTTACCTTGAACCATAGTTGACACCTCCTTTCATTGATGTATTTATGATCAAATTTTCCATTGGTGCGTTTTTCCTCCAATACTTGTTATAAGAAATTGGAAGAATAGATATATTTTTTGGAGCAATACTTTTTTCAGCTGTTTGGATATACCTACCGGACAGATTGGAGGTCGGGTCGCTCGCCAGCGTTGCCCGATATTTGATCTGTCCGCTATTGACGCATCCTCAACGAGAGAGTATCCAACTGAAGGCGTGGGAATCGAAGTTGCAGAGTTTTTGATTGTAGACGGAAGCCCTGAAAACCGACGTTATTGCATTGTAGGCCAAACAAAAAAACCTTACACACTTTACGATGGTGACTGTGCAAATATGGCAATTAGGAGCCACTGCTTGGCGATTAGCTAAGCTGATCACCATCGTAAAATGAATAAAGTTTTGTCCTAATTATTTCACTTGCACTATGGTCATTGTTTGAACTGTCTTAAATATAACAGGCCTTCAGAATCTGTCAAGAGGGGTTATCCACAGTGTCAACAGTGATAGGCTTAGAGTCAGTGCTATTTATGGACGGATGTTTTTAACTCTAATCCTAATTTTCCTTCATTTGTTTATTGGTAATTATGGTATATTTATTCATATATTCAGTGAAACTGATAATCGCATGATCATTAAATATGCCTGTAGCAAAAGCTCATACTGAAAGGAATACATGGCTATTTTGACCGTCGTGGTAAATACGACTCGTAAGCGGGAGAGTCATGCCTGACCCTTTGATATCAACTCCTGATACGGTTCTTGCGACCGGTGATCCGGGAGACGAAACTGCCCGCCGTTATTACTATCAATGGACTTACGCGGCTATCATTTGCTGCATGCTACTAGATGAGACACAAGAAGTTACAGAAGTTTTCTGTGAACACCATGAAGATGTGCTAATTAAGCATATGGATGGAATGTTTTCAGGTTTGCAAATAAAGACCCGTAGGTCAGATCAAGAAGTATGGAAAACTAGCGATGAGGCTGTGAGGGACTCCTGTGTTCGTTTCTCAAAGCTCGAAGCCGAGTTTCCCGGTCAGTTTCGTGCATACCACTTCCTTACGAATCATCCTCTGTACTCTTCTAAGAATGGTCAGGATCTCCGTCACCTTCTTCAATCAATCAAGGTAACAGCTTCTGTGAATGATCTTTCCGGGCCAGCCGCAAAATTTCTGAATCGTGTATCCAGCGAAGCTGGTTGCTCCGCTGAATTAGCATTTATCGCATTATCTAAAACTGAAGCCTCTGACGATTTGCCGAAGCTCTCTGATATAGAGACCCGCCTTGTGAGTACACTTGCGGGAGTGTGGGCTCGTGCGCGGGATTGTTCTCACACTGCTGTTGTGCAGGCAGCACGAAATCTAATATCGGAGTGCGGACGGGCATCATCCCTTGCCCATCAGGATATTCTGCCAGCCTATCTTCCTGCTACAGCCGATTATGTGACGGCTGAACTTACTGCACGCCTCGCTGCCAAGAGAATTAGTCGTTTGCACATTATAGAAATTCTTGATTCTGGCTTGAATGAGACTGCCACCTTGGTCGGCGATCCCGAAGCCTACGTATTACCAGGCACTGGAACGTCAGATCTTCTTCTCAAGAAGCTCGACGCAGGCGGCTTTTCCGCTGTCTCTCGCAACTCGGCGTTGGATCTTCGGGACAAAGCTGACTATTTAGGGATTGTCTGGACCAAAAAACATGGACGTGAATCGGGGCTTCAGAGATACGGACACGTGAGGTCAATTGTGCTTAATGATGCGGCAAGAGCCTTTGAGGTAGCTAAGAGCGAGGAGCGCAAGTTTGGACTCGAAATGCTTTCCGAAATTCGCTCCCGATTTCAACAACGACGGACAGACAGAAGTCAGTTATACGAATGCAGCAATGAGCATCTTGAAGGATTCGCATACTCCTTGACTTCAGAGTGCAAGGTTCAATGGAGCCTCGACCGCCCATGGGAGGACGAGTGACAGATTTCGTACAGGTGCTCGCCGACCTCGATCAGTCACCCAAGTTGCATGTGGCGCGAATCCTCATTCTTCTGGCTGCATTTGTGGAAGATGGCCAAGATGGGGCTATCGAAGGGCTGACGAAACTTGCCAAGTTGGATTTTCTGCTTCGCTATCCGATAATGCTTGAACGAGCACTTGAAGCTAAGAAGCGGTCTATCCGAGAGGTCCAGATAGAGGATCATGAACTCCATAGTGTGGAGTCTGAGATGGTGCGATACCGCTTCGGTCCTTGGGATCACCGATATCGTGAATTTCTGAACATTTTAGTAGCAAAAGGACTTGTATCTATTAGCATGGAAGGTCGAAAGGTCGTCATAACGACCACCGAGCAGGGCCGCATTCGAGCTCAGGAACTCGCTAATGATGAAGTGTTCAAGCCTTATGTCCGACGATCAAAGATTTTGAAGAGACACTTTGATATAAACGCAACTACCCTCATGCGCTTTATTTATGACACGTTTCCCGAAATTATTTCTTTGCGGGCCAATGCCCACATAACGATATGAAGATTTGCCTTCGACAGCTGGTCGTTCGCACCAGGAGGACCACTGAGCAGATCAACTTCTCTGAGGTCGTGACGTTCCTGCATGGTCCAGTGAGCACAGGCAAATCGACTGTCGCGCGTCTTGTGGATTATTGTCTGGGAGGGGATCTTGAACGCACCCCTGCTATCCAGCAAGAATTTATTGCAGCAGAGCTATCGCTGATCCTTGGAAGCTACAATTGTTTGATCGAGCGATCAGCCAATGACAACCAAAGCGTTCGGGTGACGTGGTCTGGACTGGAAGATGATACTGGATCAATCAATGCTCCACTCAGTGCTCAATCTGCGCCACTAATTAATGCAGAAGTTTATAGCCTGAGCGACTTGATCTTTTACCTCTGTGGAGTTAGCCCGATTAAGGTGCGGCAACGAAGCCGTGACCCAGAATCTCCGCTGATTCGTTTGAGCATTCGCGATATCTGGTGGTACTGCTATCTCGATCAAATGCACTTGGATTCTTCTTTTTTCCGCCTTGAGGACCCATTTCGAGGGAGGAAAAGTCAGGATGCTATGCGATTCTTTACGGGATTGCATTCCGAGCAGCTTAGCCAGCTCGAAGACGAACTGATGCGGATCATTGATGAGCAAAAATCAAAACGTGACGCAGTGCAGCAGATTCGTTCTTTTATGGCTCGCTTCGAGCTTGAGTCAGAAATAGATATGGTTGCTCAACTTCAGGCGGCGGAAGCTGAACTTGCCAATGCTGAGCAAAGACGAGCCGAACTTGAACGCACTCGTTCTGCAGAAACCCATCCGTCAGATACTCTCCGCATGGAGTTGCGACGATTAAGCTCAGATATTGAGAGCATAAGCCAAGCGATTGCCGATGAAAATGAGTCAATAGGGGAACAGAAGGCTCTTCGAGCTGAGTTTATTACCGCTAAAACAAAGGCTGGACGAGTTGAGCAAGCTGGGAGAATTCTTGAAGGGGTTAGCTATCAGCGCTGTCCTGAGTGTGGGTCTGATATATCAAACCGTCCTTCTACTGGAGATCGATGCCGTCTGTGTTGTAATGCTCAGATTGAAGTTTCAATTACGACTCCGATTGAACTGGAAGCATTTCGCCTGGATCTCAATGAGCGAATCGATCAGATTGCTGATTCCATAATACGCCGCGAACGTGAATTAAGCCGCATGGAACGTCAGTTGCTGCAGACTCAGAAGCAAAAAGCATCTCTTGATAGACAGTTACAAGAAGAACTTGATAGATACGATTCGGCTTTTGTAGAGAGTATCAGGGGATCTGAGAGGGACATCGCTACGCTGGTTGAACGAATTAGATCTCTGCGACGACTGCAACAAATGCCGATAGCGATTGATGCTCTTGAAGAGGAAGCAGGAGCATTGCAAGGTCAAATCGACCGCCTGCGAACAGATGTTACTGAGGAGAGACATCGGCTGCGCGCTGCCGATGCTAACATAGCTGCAATTGCTGCTGAGTTTAAACGTATTATGATAGCGGTTTCCTTTCCAGGTGTCTCCAATAATGACGAAGTTGTCATCGACCCTCGGAATTGGAAGCCGACTGTCCTCCATGGTGATCAGGAGTGGACCTTCTGGGATACCGGGAGCGGCGGGAAGAAAACGCTGTTCAATGTGTGCTATGCACTCGCCATTCACTCGGTTGCACTGGAACGAGAGATGCCTATCCCTGACATATTAATCATCGATAGTCCGACTAAGAATATTAGTGAGGACGAGAATCCAGAGCTTGTGCGATCGCTCTATGCGGAAATCTATAGGCTCGCTATGGGGCAAAATGGTCGCAGGCTACAATTTATATTGATCGACTCAGATCTTGTTGGGCCGAGTAGTGAACTGCGAAGCTTTTCAGAACGCCGAATGGCGGGAGTGCCTGATGCTCCCAGCTTGATACCGTACTACACAGGCCCATAACCTGATATCGGAACTAAAAGCCGCACGCTCTTGCCTTTTGTGGAGCCTATTTATTTCGGTGTATGGAAATAAAAAAGAACAGCCCATTTGAGAATGTACTTTTGATTTTACTTCTTCATTGCCATGATGAATCTCTAACGGTTGCCATTTAAGCGTGTCCTATAAAATTCCACCAACAAAGAAAATATCTGCTATACTTTTGCTGATTCTCTTATACTTAAGTACAACATGGGCATTAAGAATATATATGAACGTTTCATCTGGTTTGATGATCGGGTAAGACGGAAAAAATACCCGAATACGACAAGCCTTGCTCACGAATTCGAGATATCGGTAAAGACCGCCCAGCGGGACATCGAGTTTATGAGGGACAGGCTGAACTGCCCTCTGATTTATGATGAGAGTCTTAAGGGCTACCATTACGAGGACGAAACATTCTCTCTGCCACTCATGTATCTATCATCTGCTGAACTGTCCTCCCTTGTTGTTGCCCGTAAACTGCTTCAGGACATCAGCGGAAGCTATATTGCCGATGAGATAACCACGGCTGTCGATAAGATTACCTCAATCATAAAGAAACATGCCGTAAGCCCGGACAGCATGGATGATGTGATGTCATTTCATCTTATTGAGTATTCGCCGGCTCCTGAGGATATTTTCAGGACTGTGCTTGAGGCTTGCCTTAAGAAGAAAAGACTGTCATTCAATTACAGCTCTCCTGCAAGGAAAGAGGATACCACCCGTTGCATTGATCCCTATCACTTATTCAACTACATGGGCGCCTGGCATCTTATAGGCTACTGTCATTTGAGAAAAAACATGAGAGACTTCAAGCTCAACCGGATCAGGACACCCCAAATGCTTGATGAAGGCTTTAGCATTCCACGGGACTTCAGCGCCAAGCACTATTTTCAGTCATCCTTCGGCATATATAAGGGCAAAGACAAAAAGCAGGTTGTACTCCGCTTTACTCCGGATACGGCAAAATGGATCAGCGATCAGATATGGCACAGAGAGCAGCAGACAAAGACTCTCAAAGATGGTTCGCTGGAGCTGAGCTTTCCAGTCGCTGATTTCTCCGAGATAGCCCGTGAGATCCTCAAATATGGCTCAGGTGTTGAAGTGCTCAAGCCTGAAGTCCTCCGTCAGTTCATCAAAGCTGAAATAGATAAAGCCGCCAAGATTTATTAAAGCCATTCCAGACCCCGGTCACTCCATGGGGGAGGTCCCACTCTATAATGGAATATAGGGAGGAACTTCAATGTCGATGACTTTTGGCGTAATTCGTTGCGACGCGTGTGATTTCGGAACAAATACCATGAACAACTGGGGCGGATTCTTTTACGTGTTCTCTGACAAATATGAGCTATGGGTCAGAAGAGAATTGGGCTGGTGCTATACCTGCAACACTATCCAACCGATTGAATATCTGACGGATATTAATAAACTGATTGATGTCATCCCTTATCTGCGGAAGGAACTTGTCAAATTAACAGGACATGGCATCCTGAGATTTCTGAGACGGTACTTTGGAAAGAATAGGATAGAGATAGAGCTTCTCCAGGAAGAGATCATAAAAGCAGAGCGGTTTATTGCTCTTCTAAAAGCCAGACAAAGTCCTCCTAAATGCCTCAAATGTTCCGGCAGCAAGATTGCGCACTTTGATATTCCGGAGTTTTATGAAAAAAAGGAGCCACAACAAATATCATTTAGGCATCCGGGCTGCAATGGCCAGCTCTGGGTTGAAGAAAGTGGGTTGCGCATCGCGGCACAGATGAACAGTCGCTACTACACATTAGAGGGAGATTTCATATCCGAGGGTGATAATCAGTCCCCTCAAAGTTATTACAGTAAGAGACCAAAGGACCACCCGTTAGACACGATAAAAAGACTCTATTTTGGGTAGGAGAAAAAATGGACGAACAAACCAGATTTAAGCTGCTGTACGGCGGCATTTATGATGTCAATATCACCCTGACGAAATGCTACAGTTATGGCTGCCTCTATTTCCGGGTTTCTGTCGGGAATCAAAGTGTAGATGTAAAAGCCTGTAATACTACTGACTATTTCCCGGGCTTTATCCGTTGGATAGAGGCTATTGCTGTCGGAGTTGAAGAATGTGCGTTTGTGGCTGACGAAGAAGGAGGAATTGATAAGAAATTTGTTTATGAAAGAGGAAGAGATGGCATATTCATAATTATGAACTATGGGGATAAAGATGAATTATTGGTGGCGCCGGTAAATACCAAACAAATGGTAAAAGCCTTTTACGAAGGGCTAAGAGCATTTGCCACATCATCGATATATGATAGAAGGAGTTGGGAAGGGGACAGAATTGCAGATCGTCTTCTTGACGCAAAATTCCTTCCGGATAGCGCAGCCGAAATACTCGATCACATGCTGACTCTCAGTGTACAGGAGTTAAAAGAGCTTATTCATAAAGTAGCACCTATCTGCCTTCCATTTCCTGATCCTGGTCCCTGCAATCCGCCCGCTGAGTTTCATGAAGTCCTGTTTTCAAACCCTGATCAAGATAATCCCGGCAAAACAATTGATTATCTCGGAAGCTTTTGGTACTGGGATGTTCCAGGTGAGTATGACAGTTGGGATGTTGAAGCCAAACGAAAATATTTGATCGATACAATGAATGAGAAAGCGCCTTGGGAAGATGAAGGAACTATATTTGCCAACATCCACTCTGACATTATCGAACAATGGATAGATAAAGAAGAATAATTTAAACCTCGGACACGCTTTGGGGGAGGTCGTCCTTTATACTGGAATCAGGAAACAAAAAAGGTATTCAGGAGGGCGACATGAGCAAGGTATATTTTGGTATCGATCTCGGGACAAGCAGGTCATCTATAAGCTATGTAGTCGATAATCCCCGCGCAGGACAGGGTGTCTATCTGGAACCCGAAACAGTCAAGTTCAGTCCGCCTCCAGGCGCAACAGCATACCATCATCTGCAACGTTACCCGTCGGTAATTTATCTCGAAAGAAAACAGAAGAAGCTGAAAATCATCTCGGGGTTTGAGGCCGATGCTGCAGCCAGCGGGAAACTGGCAAAGCCTTTCGAGAGTCTCTTCGCATCCGCAAAGTCCGATATGGGCACGTTGAGAATATATGAGGATTCAATATCGCCTGATATATCTACCCCGAAGGAGGTCTCGGCTGAGATAATCAGGCAGCTTATAAGGGCAGCAGAAAAAGAGACCGGCATTTCGCCAAAGAACTGTAACGTTGTAATAACCGTTCCGGCTTCTTTCATGCATAACCAGCGAAAGGACACATTGGAGGCAGCTAAAATGGCTGGCCTTAATATCGATGAGGGAGACCTCCTTGACGAACCGATTGCAGCATTCATCCACATGGCCTGTCACCAGAAGCTTGATGCAAGACTCGACATGAAGACCTCGAAGAAGATACTTATGTTTGATCTGGGTGCCGGCACCTGTGACATATCACTTTTTGAGGCTGCCTATGATATAGAGCAGTTACAATCCGGCGTGGGCCTTCAGATAAAAAACAGAGCAATCAGCAACTACAAAAAGCTGGGCGGCGACAACATTGATCTTCACATAGTTGAAGAGGAGCTTTTACCAGCCTTCTGTGAAAAAAACGGTATAGACTTCAAGACACTCAAGGAGAAGACAAAGCGTGAAGTGCGGTTCAGGCTGAAGGCTGTGGCAAAACTTCTGAAGGAATCTCTCTGCAGGCAGCTCGACACTCATCGGACGACAAAAGAGGTGCGGCAGTCATGGGCAATAGATTCAATGGTCATTTCATCGTTTGACGAAAGGACAAAGAAAGTCCATGGCAATATGTCTTTGAAAAGGTTTATGGAATTAATGGAGCCTTTTGTGACAGATGATCTCGAAAGCTCTTATAAGGTTGCCGATGACTATTACACCTTTTCCTTCTTTGGGCCAGTCGTCAATGCCCTAAGGAAAGCAGGCTTGCGCATGGCTGATATTGACGGCTTCATATTTAACGGTGGCAGCTGCCATAACCCTGTTATAAAAAAGGCTTTTTCCGGATACTATCAGCTCTCGCATGCAAATTTCTTCGAAACCCCTGATCTCGATAGGTCGGTATCCCAGGGCGCAGCCATACACTGCTACCATCGCCATAAGAATGAAAGAATAATTGTTGCGCCTATCGTTAACACTGAAATAGGGATCTATACCTATGGCCTGAAAAGAGAGGCGTTGGTAAAGGCCGGAGCAGAACTCCCCTTCCCGCATGAGGGATATTTTATCAATGATAATTTCTGTGTGCCGAAGGACAATCTGGACAGTGTCGGCATATCCATATATGCGGATGATGGCAGGGTCATAAGCAACCTCAGACTCGCATTGCCTCCCCACACGGCAAAAGGGGAACCGATCAGTATTGGCATCAGCATAGACCGCAATAAAGTCATGAGTTTCACCGCTGCCCTGAAAAATGCACCTGATTCAAAAATGAAGGTGGAGATTAGTCATCCCTGGACCCATAATGTAAATACCCCTGAGGATATGGACGTCGGAAGGTGCTGGGAGCAGATTGCTGAAATGAGGATGAAGGGCTCGTCTGTCCCACATGATAAGCTGATCGATCTGTCAATTAAGGAACGCCTCAGGGGAAACTCAACAGCTGCCCTCGAAATACTTCAGCGGCTTGAGGATAAAGGTATTCAGACGGCGAGGATTAACAATGCGATTGCTCTTGCCTATGGTGATCTTGATGAAGAGGAAAAAGCCCTGGAATATTTTAAAAGGGCAGTCGAGCTGGAGCCACGGAATGCTGTTATGCTGGCGAACTATGGCAGTCAACTTGTGATGTGCGGTCAGGTCACTGAAGCAATCCCTAAATTAAGAGAGTCAATTGATATCGATCCGGATGAATATATTGCCTATAACTGGCTTGGACATGCTTATCGGCATATCGGAGAAGAAGATAATGCCCGCCAGGAGTTCAAAAAGGCCCAACAACTCCTGAGGGCAGTAAGTTCAAGGTATCCTGACAATGATTGGTATTTGAAATATATGGAGGGGGTGCACAGAGCTCTTGGTGAGTATGATGAGGCCGACAGGGCCAGAAAGCAACAGCAGAATGCGCGCAACACCAGGCTACTGAACGGAAGTCCCGAAGCCCTTGTTGCAGGGCCTGATTCAGGGATATGGGAGGAGGCTGATCTTTTTGAAAACAAATAAGAAGTCTCTCAAAAGAAAACCAAAAAATGTCTGGAACTCTGTCAGAAAGCTCGAAGGGTATCTCAAGAAGGCTGATATTCAGGCAAATGTCTTTATGGATTCGTTGCAGGAATTGAGAGATGAAATTACCCTTGAGGTTAAAGGCTGCATTGTCCGAGACCTCTGCAAGTCGGTCAATGGTGATATTCTGCATGAACTGTCGGAACATAAAAGGCGCAGGGAAGCAGGACGCCTTGGAAACAGCATTGAGCAGAATGCTGTGCTGGGCAGCATATTCGATACTCTTACAGACGTGCTTCAGCTCGCCCCTGTGAGAAATGTCGGAGAGCGCTTCAGTCTCAGCAGGACAACAGCGAAGGATTATGAGTTTGATGAACACCCCCAGGCGCTTGATGATGAGAAAGTGGAGCATTTTGAAGTTGAGGTATTGCGCTGCGGATGGAAGGTCGGGAGCAGACTGATAGTTAGGCCGATAGTATTTGAGGCAGGTCTCAAAAAGCCGTTCCGCTATGAAGAACCTGATCCTTTGGCAAATCTAATGTTTGTGACGAGTGAAGGAGACGGCAATGATCCCGGAAATTGATATCAAGATAAAAGAATGCAGCGAATTAGGTTATGACCTTTCAAGGCAGAGCAACTGGATTATTGGACAGGCTTATTGTTACGAATGGGATGCAACAAAGGAAGCGGCACTAAAGCAGGGTATCAATCTTGATAGTTTTCTGACTTTCCAGATCGGCTACCACTTAGCCATTAAGAACCCTAAAGGCAAATTTCTGGTATGGTATGTGCCTTTTGGCGAGATGTTTTTTTTGACCGTAACGCGAAAGGGCAAGACAATTCCAACCTGGATGGCTGACATAGCAGGATACCGAGAACAGGGCCAAGATTATCTCAAGGAGAATTCCAGACCATTCCTCTATTATGATGGCCTAAATGTAACGCGGGTTCATTTCGTGTCTGAAACTATTGAGCAGGACGCATACTATATATCTGATCTCGGCAATATGTTCGGACTGAACGTTGCGCGTACAGAAAAGGATAACTACGAAGACATCAGAGATAATGCCTCTAAATATTATGACTGCGCTGTAGTGTCATCTGAAGCCATACAGATCGCGGAATGGATGGGCAAAAAGATCGTGATTAATCATGCGTTCTGTAGGCTTGTATGAGCTCATGGCAAACGTGCTTGAACGAGGACAAGGTGTCAAAATGACTAACAGCCGGCTTTTGGTAATGGGTGATATTCATGGAATGTATGATGAATTGATGCTGTTACTCAATTCCAGCGGTTATGAGCCGAAAACGGATGAGCTAGTGGTTCTCGGTGATTATATTGACAGGGGTCCCCAGTCCAGAAGTGTTATTGAGTTCTTTATGGATCTCAAGGCCAGACATGGCTCAAGAGTAACGCTTCTCATGGGAAATCATGAAGAAATGTGCCTGAAGGCTCACAAGGGGAATAGGGACGCTCGCATTGCGGCAAAGTTTCACTGGCTGGCAAACGGCGGAGAGGCAACGCTGCAGAGCTTTGGTGGCGAGCTCCCTGCCGGTGTCATTTCCTTTATGAAAAAGCTGCTACTGTATGCAGAGACCGAACAGTACATCTTTGTTCATGCCGGAGCAGATCATTCATTGCCTTTGTCTGAAGCTGATCCTGAAGATCTTCTCTGGAGCAGTTCACCCCTGCCTCATTACAGCGGCAAGATGGTGATCGTTGGCCATGCCATTCGTGATGAGGTAAGTTTTCATGCCAGATCAAATACCCTTTATATCGACACGGGCGCATTCCAAAGTGTTTGGGGCAGAACAGGAAGATTAAGCATGGTAGACCTTGTATACAGGAAAGTCCACTGGATAAACACAGGTGGCCCCGATCATGGAACATACAGCGTGAATGAACTGATTATTGAGCCGTTGCGTTTGCATAGATAAGCAGAACGTCTGAAAATACTTCTTAGGAGAAATCAGCATGACCCCAATGAAAACAGTGTCAACATCCAAAGGAGAAGTTAAACTCTTTCCCCCCACAGTGGAGCTTCTTGAGTCCATCCGTTCTTTTTTACCTTTCGGAATAGCCCGCTATACTTCGACGTATCAAGGCGCTGACTTCGGGTTAGTCATAAAGCGCGGCGAGGACGAGCTCTTCGCTGTCAAGCAACAGCCCATTGATTACGATGAGGCGCAGAGCAACATCACACGCCAGGCCAATGCTATCCTTGTTGCGGAAAGTCTGCAGAGCTACCTCAGTCACGGCTTCTCTGGCCTGTTTATGCCATTCGCTTATCGCCGCACTAAAGACGCTGGGCGCTTTGAGACAGGGATTGCATATTTTGGAGCTCCATCCAAGCAAGGCCGTGAGTGCCTTGAGTATCCCTTTGACGCGGCTTACGACAGACAGTTCGGTCACGGTTTTACAACCATGATGGGCACCTTTATCCGAGCTCTTCAGCAGAGTTCGCGTGATACCGGCATCAGTCTTGACAGAATAATTGGTCTCGATGTGAGGTCTTTGCTTCAGCTTGGCTCATTCTCCTTCGGCTACATGCTTGTCGGCCCACACGTTATATGCCTTAAGACAGAGGTATCAGAGCGGGACCCAACATGGACAATTCTTAGATCCACGGGTATCTCGGAAGTATTTCATATTCCGAGTATGGCCGCAGTGCTTAAATCATCGGCGAGTACAAACTGAACATAGTAAAACGATGTGCTGAATGAAAACATCAAATCTTTAAGGGTGAGCGGTCTTCAATAGAAAAAAGGACACTCCATTTGGAATGTCCTTTTTGATTGTATCGTCTCACCATCCTGATGTAGCCCTGCAGGATGCAACAGGTTTTTTGCTATACTGTTCTGAGAGTCCTGAAAAAAACATTGTGAACATTCTTTATGACCTGTGTAATTGCTTCGTTTCCGTTAGTCATTAAGTTCACAAGTTTCAGATCGCTCAAGAGCCTCATCTGTTCCTGGGAAATGTACCGCAATCCGAAATTGCAGATTGCCTGTTTCCCTTCGCCTATAAGTTTCAGGCACTGAAGCATGTCAGTCGTGAAATAGACTTCCTGAGAAGGATCTACCCGATGGTAATTATACAAATAGAATTCTGGGTTGAAAGAGTGATGAAAAGCAGGTTTGGAGTCTTTCAGTTTCATTCCCCAGTAAGCGATTTTCTTTCCGCTTTCGTTATGAACCGTGAAAGCGATACAACCGCTCATCATAGTCTTGCCTTTTGGCTTTCCCACTCCGAGTTCCTTCGCTATCTCTGGAGAGATCACTCCTTCGAGCTGTTTCAGGTAATCAAGCTCGTAGTTAAGCGTTAACTCATTGGTTATTTTGGAAGTGGCTGTAGTTATTGCCTTTTCCTCAAGGAGCTTGGACGCTTCTTCCCACGAAAGTTTCTTAACTTCCATGGTTAAGGTTACAATCTGCCCGCTGATTTTGCATTCAGGACAGTAAAGAACATTCTTCTTTTCCCCGAATGATTTGATAACTGCCTGTTTGTCGCACTTGTGGCAAGGGTACTTTACGTATGCTCCCGACGGCTCTCCTTCTATTCCCAGTAAAGAAAGAGCTTTTACCGTGTCTACGGCGGTTATAAGGTCGGAATATTTCATTTAAATTTCCTCCTGTGGTAATATAATCAGTCTGTTTTCATTGGTGGTGGGTAGTGGTGGTGGAAAGGCAACAAAATCCCTCTTTCAGTCCAATCTATCCAATGTATCCATCAGACAGAATTGAATTAAATCAAGCAATTACGTATGCGCCTGTAGCTCAGTTGGATAGAGCAACTGCCTTCTAAGCAGTAGGCCACAGGTTCGAATCCTGTCAGGCGTACCATTTTATTGCTGAGATCAGTGAAACGATACGTAATTGGTGATAAGGTCCGGAGATGCTATGCTTTTCCCGGTTTTTTCGTTTATACTATTCACTGGTCACCAGCTTCAACATTAACGGTTTTTATTATGGTGGGTGTAGCTCAGTTGGTTAGAGCACCAGGTTGTGGCCCTGGTGGTCGGGGGTTCGAGCCCCCTCACTCACCCCATTTAACACTTGCCCGTATAAGGTGCGGGGTCATCAATCGGGTATTTGGTTTTGGCGTCTCATACGGTCTTATTCCTGATTGAATTTATAACGTTTTTTCATGCGCCTGTAGCTCAGATGGATAGAGCATCAGCCTCCGGAGCTGAGGGCCGGAGGTTCGAATCCTCTCAGGCGCGCCACCCAAATCCTGCTCTTGAAGAAGTAAAGAAAAGTTTTTCTTTAACCGGGCAGTTTTGGTTGACTCTGAAATTTATTTTGATTAATATATCGTTTCACTGGTTATTGATTACCAATCACTGTTTTTCAATGGACCGTTAGCTCAGTTGGTAGAGCAGCTGACTCTTAATCAGCGGGTCGCAAGTTCGAATCTTGCACGGTTCACCATTATAGACAAGGGTTTGCGGGTTTTCCTGCAAACCCTTTTTTCTTGCTTTGATCACTACCAAATCACTACATCCCTAAATAGTCTCTTGGTATGCTGAACTCAGGAAGTGTGTCAGAAAATCAGGAAGAAAGTTCCAAAAAAGACAGTTTTTCCCGCTCAGTCAATTAAATAACGCTGTCCATTCCTGTGATTATATTGATGCAACCAACTGATAATAAAGCAATTAAAAATAGATTTCGCTCTGCGCTTTATTTTTAAGCCAGTGGCATATATTATGCAATTATAATTCAGAGGATAAAAATATGGACAAGGGAAAAATGAGAATGCTGGTAACTATCCTGATGGACTCTTCTCTGTATGAGACAATGACGCATGAGGAGAAGATGGCTCTTCTGTTCAGATTGATAAAGGATTACCCTGCACTTATCAGTTAAGCCCGATTGTAAGCCAGAGTGGTATGGAAAAACTGGACAGTGTCGTAAGTGTTAACGCTGCGCTAAAGTAGGAAACCGTGGGGCTGTCAGAGGTCGAGACATCACATGATCACCCCCTGGGATAAGCGGCTCACCATTTGCCCTATAGGGGGTGATCCCGATTATTTAAGTTGACAACCATTTATAAGGGGAGTAGATTGGAATCAGAAGAGGCACACCAAGTGGTTGTTTTGCTCGCCTCAACTCAGCAGAAAGGTTTTAAATTCGTAGGACGTAAAGTACAGACGTAAAACTCTTATGCTGTATGTCTCAAGATGTTCAAACCGCTGAGCACTGAGGATGAGCAGAACACCACTTTTAGAGACAGAAGAAGTAAATACCTTGGAATGGGTTAAGTCTTAGAACTAAGTAATGTGGTCAGGAAGCGGGAGCAAGATGTGGTGAGCAGGCCCCCAGCATCGAGGGGGAAGCCTAAAGCATCTGCCAAAGCCTCCAAATAGAAAAATCTAAGCTTGCCCAAGACCCAAGGTGTTTCACTTCTTTTTTTATGAGTGATATCGAATAAACATACAAGTGTAGCCCCCTAAGCCTGCAGTTCTCCCGGAATTGACCCTCACATTCTTGATTGAGACTGCGTTTTAAGCTGATATCTGTACATGGGTCTTATTTTAGATCTGCGTTTATTGACACAGATACAAAAGAAAGGCACTCTTATCTCGTACTGTCCCCTGAGTATCAGGATATCAGGGCTTGTGATTTTCACAATTTCTTCAATAATCTGTGAT
This sequence comes from Nitrospirota bacterium, assembly GCA_016235245.1. Classification (NCBI taxonomy): domain Bacteria; kingdom Pseudomonadati; phylum Nitrospirota; species Nitrospirota bacterium. Next base: position 29,704 of record JACRLO010000004.1, read on the forward strand.
ATGTTTCACACATGACGGCTGTTTCGTTGCAGGTTATTTTGCATCCGCAAAATGGCCCGAATAATGGATAGAGAGAAGAGTGATTGCAAAAATATGGAACTGCATAGCATAGGGTGGGGCGGGTAACGACATAATGAATTTATTTGGGAAGATCTCCGAGTATCTAGGTCATAAGCCGAAGTCTTTTATCCTTGCAATCAATGCTGCCTTACTTCTTTGTACCGGTCTTGCTGATTATTTAACCGGCTATGAAATAGGAATATCGCTCTTTTATCTTATTCCTATAAGCCTTGCGGCATGGTTCGGAGGCAGAACTCTGGGCCTCTTATTTTCACTTATGAGTGCCCTGATAACCGCTGCCGTTGATTTTATGGCAGGAGAAGAATACTCAAATATTGTTATTGAGGGATGGAATCTTCTGATGCGTTTCGGCTTCTTCAGTATCTATACCGTTGTGCTTTCCACGGTAAAAATAGATTTGGATGAACGCAGGAAGCTGGTTGAAGAGCTTCAGCAGGCATTGAGTGAAGTGAAGCGATTAAGCGGTTTGCTCCCCACCTGTGCGTCCTGCAAAAAAATCCGGGATGATAAAGGCTTCTGGAATCGGATGGAAGACTATATTAGTGATCATTCCGAAGCAGAGTTCTCACATGGCATATGTCCTGAATGCGCCCAAAGACTGTATCCCAAGGAATATGCTTTTTTGTTAAGCAAACAGGGAGACAAAACGGATAAGGTTTAGCAAATGCAGTGCTTAATGATTACAACAGCATAGAGCAGATAAATGGTTTACCGCATATTCATGTGGCATTGGTGCAGCCCTGTCCGGTATGTCAACGTCTTTAAGAGTCTTCTGTATATCTCGATTGACGTTGATTCACAAATGTGTCCATAATACAAAACAATGACATGTTTAACGCACTAATAGTGAAGGAGATGCGATGGGCGATATAAAGTTTAGCGACAATTACAATGATCTTTGTCAGCAGCATGGTGTCAGCGCCGGCTTTCAGTTCGAATTCTACTGTGAACGCTGCAGTGACACCTGGCGGACCGAATTTGTTCCATACCGGGGAGGTCAGGCCTCAGGATGGCTTGGCAAGGCTGCCGGAATGCTTGGCGGCGTGCTCGGCAATGTCGGAGATGCCGTGGAGGGGCTGGCTCAGTCAGGCTGGGGAACGGCCAGGGACGATGCCTTTAAGAATGCCGTGGACCAGGCCAGGAAACACTTTCACCGCTGTGCAAAATGTTTTCAGTATAGCTGCGACGTATGTTGGAATAAAGATAAGGGCCTCTGCCTCAACTGCGCGCCTGATGCGGAAGTGGAGATCGATTCTGCCATAGCGGAGGGTGAGATCGCCGCCGTCCGCGAGAAGGCGGTGGAAGAAGGTATGAAGCGCGGCAAACAGAGGGATGTTACCAGGAGCCGGCAGCTTGTCTGTCCTGACTGCAATACGGAGACACACGGAGCAAAATTCTGTCCGAATTGCGGAAAACAGCTGGCAACTTCGGTAACCTGCCCGGGCTGTTCTTATGAGGCGTCGCCAGGCACAAAATTTTGTCCGGAATGCGGGAAGAAGATGGCATAATAATCGGATTTTGCGATTGAGTTTATTTACGCAGGTCGCGTAACAACCGCTGGAATTCCCTGGATTCCGTAAGTATCCGGCCTGCTGCAGCCCGCAGATTATCTACATCCTCAGGTGCCAGGGCGAAAGAAGTAGAAAGCCGCTTGAAATACCCGCGTTCTATTTCGTCCTGCAGCGCATCAAACTTGACCTCTACGATATAGAACTGCATATCTCCGCAGGAACCCGGATCTGTCGAGGCTGTTTTCCCGATGCAGCGCTGTGCGCGGACCTGCTCGGCCCATTCCTTCAGATTCTCCTTCAGAAGCGCTATGGTCTCGACATTGTACCGCTCTATGGCAATTGTCGAATAGGATTCAAGCATTGCGGCTAATGCCGGAGGACTCTCCATCCTATCCAATTTGGAATCAGGCTGGGTTTCGGCGTTGACCACAATGAAGATAACCTTGTGGACATTTTCATGATGCGTATTTCGTATCGTTTTCCAGAAGTCCCCTCTGAAGATTATCCTGTCAACAATTGCCCTGAGGCCCAGGTTGTCTGCAACGCCGCCGTCGATAAGATGGAGATAGGGTTTTCTTTCGGGATCAAGATAGGGCTTAATGCTATTGACGAGGTGGATCTGCCGGTCTGTTACATCGTGTTCCCTCAGAACGCGATCGACGGGTTCAGGGATTGTATAATTACAGCTCCCTGCATAATTCCGCACGGTCACGGGACTCAGGATAACGGGCACTGCCGAGGAGGCGGCAACAGCCCGTGCCACAGGAAAATTCGTAAGATCCGAGCAGATCATGTCGAACATGTCCTGGGTAAATCCGACCCTCACGCCGTATGTCATGTCGGTGGCATTAATGATAATCATCGGACCTTTCCGGGCCGCGATATCGCCGATGGTGCCTCCGTCGAAGATATACCTGTCGTAATACTCGGCGGCCAAATCACTGCGGTCGAAATAGGGTGAAAGAAGACGCGCCACGTTTACCGGGTTGAAAATTTTTGAGAGGATTTCTCCCTGAATATTTTTTTTCAGGAAACTGCCTTCAAAATCCTGGAAGATTCGATCGCCAAAAAGACCGTAATAACCGGCAGTGAAACTCCCACCGGAAACGCTCGATATGGTGTCAACTTCATCCAGGAGTCTTCGTTCTTTTCCCTCTGTCACGATTACGGTATTGGCAAGCACTTCAAGCACTCCGTATGAAAATGCGGCTGCCCTGGTTCCGCCCCCTGATAGGGTCAGAAAAATAAGCATGTCATCGGATTTTCCGGGCATTCTCATGCTTTTGGCCCGGTACCCGGCTGCCGGGTTATATTCCTTGAGAGGCTGATTTGCAGGATAATGTGCACATCCGGGGATGAGAATCGAGGCCAGAAGAGCGACAGCAAGGAAGTATATTACTCTCCCCTGCATAAACGCTCCCTGAGGAAAAACGCCGGTCTGTTCAAGGTGTTCTGTTCCGCCCGCTTTTCTGCATGGTACGGTTTTTTGCTTACGGTAAAGGCTGCTGCGGTATCGACCTCAGAAGGGCTCAAAACCAAACCGCTGGCCGCTTACGCTTGCCTCTGCCATGAATCCGGCGGTTGGAAGTATAAAGACCGCCACACCGTCCGTGTAGGTTCCTGCTTTCCCTACGCCTTCGGTTACGACTATGGCGGACAGTTGAGCTCCCATCTCGAAACGGCCATTTTTAAAGTCCTCAGCGCGGTCTTTGTCACGAAAAAAAACGATCTCCCGGTATGCCTGTCCGCCGATCTGGGCACCGGCGCTCAGCTGAGTAATGCTCACTTTTCCTATTGCTTTTCCGTTTTCAAAGAACCATCCCCTCCCATATCCTACGCCCCCTATGAAAGCGCCCTTGCCGACTGTCGGTAATACCGCATAGGCGTACGCCTTGTCAAAATATATTTGCAGGCTTGGATCGATCGACAGGAGCCGGCTTATCGTATCTTTTACGGCACGCTCTTCTTCCTCCCTGTCCCGAGGATCCCAACCGCCGTATGCGGACGAAAGAAGAAGAATTAAAACAAAAGCCATGCTTGACATGATGATTCTTTTCATTTTCCACCTCGTTATGAGAAATAAGTCTGCGTGACAGTCTGCACGTCACCTGCTTTTCATTATATGCTGGCGGCGGTGCGGTGTCAAAGCCGGCCTGCCAAAAAGTCTGGCATTCAGCTGCCCCTTTTCAGGTTCAGACGGCATAACAGCCTTAATTTCCCCTTACGGATAAGGGAAACGATGGCAGGTCCTGTTTAATGCTCTCTTGCTATTGAAACAATGCGTGATACAATGTGTTTAATAACCGAGTGAGGATGCTCCCTTGGTAATGTTACCAAGAGACGTTTTAGACGCCGGGGAGGTAGTATGAAGATACGCAGAGTCATAAATCGGTCAGTCTGTCTCCTTGTCATATTAATTCTTACACTGCCGCTGCAGTCATTGGCGCAGGATGCGGGGGGAGGAGCTCAATACGGGTCGTTCAGCAGGGAGCAGCTTGCGCAGATGCTGGCACCCGTTGCCCTGTTCCCCGATGCACTTTTGTCTCAGATACTGATGGCCGCCACATATCCACTCGAGGTGGTAGAGGCTGACCGGTGGGTGAAGAAGAATGCAGGTCTTGAGGGCGATGAGCTGGATCAAGCCCTTGTGGACAAAGAGTGGGATCCGAGTGTTAAGTCTCTCTGCCATTTCCCTTCTATTGTCAGTTCAATGAGCGATAAGATAGCACAGACAACCAGACTTGGCGATGCCTTTCTCGGACAACAGGCTGATGTTATGGCCATGATCCAGGAATTGAGGGAGAAGGCCCGCGAGACAGGGAACCTCACTTCCACGAAAGAGCAGAAGGTGACCGTCGAAAGAGAGACGATCATCATCGAACCGTCTACCCCCGAAGTGGTTTATGTCCCGTCATATGACCCTTATTATGTCTACGGACCCTGGTGGTATCCTGCCTATCCTCCCTATTATTGGTGGCCAGGACCTGCGGTCATAGGCGCCGGCCTGGTTTTCTGGCCCGGCATCTATGTCGGCATTTCTGCGAGTTCCTGGTGCTATTTTGATTGGTATAACCATATTATCGTACTTGACTGGGGCAGAACTCACAGGTTTCATCGTCACCGCGGCGATAGAGATGGTAGTGACAGGTGGCATCATGATTCAGAGCACCGCAGAGGCGTTGCATACCGGGACAGGGAGACGGCCAGAAAATTTGGCCAGGCTGCTGAACGATCCCGTGAGTCGAGACGTGAACTTCGCGGTTTTCCTGAACGCCGGATCATGGACAGTCAGACACGGGAGACGACCCGGAGGGATACGGAAAGAACTCCTTTGAGAAGCGGCGGGACAGTCCGCCCGGAAAAGGGCAGAGTCCGTGAACAAATTGACCGCGGAGTGAGGCCGGTAATCCCGAAGCGGGAAAATGTCTTTGATGGTGGCGGTGACGCAAGGAGAGAAAGTATGGAGAGCGAACGCGGCCGGAGCAGTCGTGAAGGCGCTGGTCAGAGCACGGGCGAAAGCAGGGGTAATGATGGCGGCAGAAGTCAGGGGCGCAGCAAGGGCCTGAACTCGGGGCAGGATGGCCGCGGAGAACTCAGGAGGATGGGAAGATGACGATATGCTCCAAACAGATACAGAACTCTGACACCTTTGCCTCAAATACCGCGATGATGCAGAGGCGAATGCGGTCATCTGCATCTGCATGGGCAGGTGTTCTGGTAATGGTATGTATTGCCTTTTTTGCAGGTTCTGCTTTTGCAAAGGCCGGTGTTGGCGCAAAACAGAGGACATTTGCATCACCCGATGAGGCAGCCAAAGCCCTGGCGGTTGCAGTCAAAAATAATAATAGCAAAGAATTGGTTGCTATTCTCGGACCCGGATCAGGAGATCTTATTTTTTCAGGTGATGAGGTTGATGACAGGATGAGAAAAGAGCGATTTATGAAAGCCTATGAAGAAAAAAACAACACAGAGCTGAGGGGAGCTGATAAAGCCCTGCTCCGTATCGGCAGCCAGGATCGTCTTTTTCCTATCCCTGTCATCAGGAAAAGAGACAGGTGGTTTTTTGATACAAAGGCAGGCAGGGAAGAACTCCTCTGCAGAAGGGTCGGCAGAAACGAACTGAATGTTATAAACGTGCTCCAGGCTTACACTGACGCACAGCGCGAATACGCTGTAAAAGATCGGGACAATGACGGTGTTTTTGAATTTGCCCAGCGCCTGATCAGCACAGAAGGCAAGCGGGACGGCCTGTATTGGGATGCAAAAGAAGGCGAAGAGGAGAGTCCTCTGGGGCCGTTGATCGCAAAGGCTTCAGGGGAGGGTTATAATAAGGCCCGCTCAAAAATGGAACCTTTTCATGGCTACTACTTTAGGATCATCAAGGCCCAGGGCCCCAGCGCAAAAGGCGGTGCCTTTGATTATATTGCCAAGGGACATATGGTTCTTGGTTTCGGTCTCCTTGCCTATCCTGCCAAATATAGCTCGTCAGGGATCATGACCTTTATGGTGAATCAGGAGGGCGTGATCTATCAGAAGGACCTTGGGGAACAAACAGCCAGGGCATCGAAAATAACCAGGTATGATCCTGATAAGACCTGGGAAAAGGTCGAGGAAGCGTCAAAACAGCAGAATTGATTTTTTATGCCGACAAGGGCATGACGGTGTTCTGGTCGTGCCCTTTTTGTCCGGGAAATTGCTTCAGGAGAGATCTTGCGTTCAGTACACAGACCGTATCCTGCCGGTCTTTCTGTCGAAGATGACCTTGTCAACCTGTCTGCTTTCCCGAAGCACCTGGGCCTCAATGAACCTGCCTTTATGAGAAATATGGCCCAGACGGTAGCCCCGCTCTTCGTAGTATTTGCTGAGCGACTGTATGGCTTCCCTGAGAGGAATAGACTCCCTGCATGCGCCATACACTGCGCAGTCCTTGCAATAAGCGCCATAGGGCGTAATCGGTCCCTCCCCTCCGGAAGAGAACGAAACGGCAGCCAGCACAATGAATGCCGCCAGCGCTGATCTGATGATACTGCGCAGAATTTTCATCATATCCTCTTTCTTATCCTATGCCGCGGTGATGAAGAAATTATGAAGAATTCTCTTCATGAGATATCCTCAACCCCGCTGATCTGCACCACTTTCCTTTTTGATGTATGCCCCCTGATGACCTTTATTTGTGATTTTTTTAGCTTCAATCCCTCAGCGAGCACCTCGATCAGCTGTTCGTTTGCAGCCCCTTCTACGGGCGGTGAGGTGAGTTTTACTTTCAGGACATTGTTGTCCATAACGCCTGCGATGCCTTTTTGCGAAGACCTTGGCTCAACCTTAATCTCGATCGTTATGCCGTTTTTTATCTTTTTAAACGGTATTTCCTTCATCTCTTATCCCTCGCGGTTTTCCGGAAGCCATATCCGGAACAGTGATCCCTTGCCCGCCGCACTTTTCACTTCTACGGTCCCCGCCATGGCTTCGACCAGCTCTTTGACAATGGCAAGTCCGAGGCCGATGCCATTGGACTCTTCCCCCCGGTAAAACCTCTTGAAGATGTCTTGCAGCCGGTCCTGCGCAATTCCCTTTCCCGAGTCAGCGACTTCAATATAAATTCCCTTGCCATCTTTGCCAAAATCGATCCGGATAGAGCCCCTATCCGTATATTTGAGCGCATTGGAAAGGATATTCTGCATGATCCTCTCCAGTTTTTCAGGGTCAGAAAATACGGGCAGGTCCTCTCTGTCCGATATCGTCATCTGAAGCCCTTTTTCCGCAGCGAGAGGAAGCATTCTATCCCGGATGCGCAAAAGAAATTCCTTAAGGTTAACCATCACAAAATTCTTTTTTGTAAAAAAGCTTGCTTCAGCCTTGGTGACGTCTTCTATGCCTTCCACGAGTCTTATAAGATTTTCTGTCTCTGCCCGGATATTCTCAAGCCCCTGTACCTGATCAGTGATGATGCCATCGTTTATAGCCTCAATATTTGCCTTCATGACCGCAAGCGGGGTGCGAAGCTCATGGGCGATATTGGATGTCAAATGCCTGCGCAGGGCCTCCTCACGCTGCAGGGCCTCAGCCATGTAGTTAAAGCTGCGGCTTAATTGACCGAGTTCATCCCCGGAGTATATCGGGACACGTACACTGAAGTCGCTCTCGGCAAGAGATTCTACGGCACCTTTCATCTTTTTCAGGGGCCGAGAAAGGAAGAGACTGAAAAACAGGGAAAGAAGGACAGCCCCGCCGCCTGCAATAGAGAAGGCTACGACTAGAAAATAGAGCCCCCTTTTTTTGAAGAGGGTTTCCTTCTCTTCAATGCCTGGCCTGCTGAGCTGCCTCACTTTCATCGTGCCGATCTCTCTTCCTTCCTGATACAGGGGATAGGGTTCATAGGCTCCTTTTGCAGAGCTCAGATCAGTGATTGCGAGCATCCGCTTTTGCATGGAGGGTGAGAGCATGGTAATGGCAGCCGCAGAACTCATCACTTCGTGGCCTTCCGCGTCCTCAATGGTCAGATCGAAGCCGAGCATGACAGCCCAGTGCAGGGCCTCATGCAGCGCAGCATGATCCCAGCGGCCAGCCTCATAACTGCCTTCAATGGACGCCATGATCCAGTAAAGCCTGTCTTCCCTTGCGCCGCTTACATATTCCTCAAAATCTCTCGTAATAAGGCGTTCATAGATGAGCCCCGAGATGAGCGAAAGGAGGACGACCGCAAGAAAAGAGAGAAAAAGCTTATTCCTCATCAGGTATGCCGATAAATTTATACCCGACACCATACACGGTCTGTATGAATTCGGGCGACTTCGAGTCTTCCTCGACTTTGTGACGCAGGTTTTTGACATGTGCGTCAATGGTCCTGTCATAGCCCTCAAAATCGAAGCCCTGAACAATATTCACGATCTGGTTGCGTGAGAGTATTCTGCCATTGTTTTCGGCAAGGGAGGTGAGGATCTTGAACTCCGTGAGCGTAAGCTGCAATGATTTGCCGCCCAACGTTATCTCATGGCGGTCGAGGTCAATCGTAAGCTTGCCCCTGTTGTAGCTGAGATGGTTCTTCTTTTTCTTTCCGGCCCGTCTCAAATGCGCCTTTATGCGCGCAACGAGCTCCTTGGGGCTGAAGGGCTTGACTACATAATCGTCTGCACCGATACCGAAGCCCCTGACCCGGTCTTCCTCGCCGCTTTTTGCGGTAAGCATGATGATCGGGACCTCTGAGGCTTCCCTGATTATGGAGCAGAGTTCTTCCCCTGCCATATCCGGAAGCATGAGGTCCAATATGATCAGATCCGGATTCTCCTTCAAAATGCCGAGCGCGGCAGACCCGTTTTCAGCCACCTTTATCCTGAAGCCTTCTTTCTCAAGGTATGCCCTGACAATATCAGAGATCTTCTTTTCGTCCTCAACGATCAGGATGAATTCTTTTCTGCCAATATCCATAATATGCACCTCCGAAAAACAGGGTTAAGACGGTCAGGATAATCCCAGCCAGTACATCTACCACATAATGATATCTGAGGTAAACCGTAGAAAAAATAAGTGCTGCAACGAAGGGCAGAAATGTCCAAAAGAGCCTCTTCTCAAATCTGAAGGCAAGGAAAAGTACGGTAAGTGCGATGCCGGTATGGCCGCTCGGAAATGCATCACGCTTTATGCCTTCAAGGCGGTTCAGCAGTTCCTGTATCGGCGCCGCAAGGATGAAGCCACGGAGTTCACTATTCTGCAGATGGTTTAGGGTGAAGCGCGGCCCGATTGCTGGGAAGAGCAGATACCCGGCGTATGAAAGATAAAAACAGAGCATGATCATAAAGAGAGCAGAGTCGAACTCCTTTTCACGTCTTTGTGCCAGAAGAACAATGCCGAGGGTGAACGGCAGAAGATAGTAGCTCGTATAGGCGATCTGGAGAGCATCGGTAAGCAGGGGGTGCATGATCCTCTCCATCATGACGGTCGGATGTCCGCCAAAGAGAAGGAAATCGAGCTTTATCAGAAACGGGTCTATGTCCACAGGATTTACGGCATGCACGACATATTCGAGGCTGTCGAAAATGGCGAGAATCGATATGGTCGGGAATATCAGATGATAGGACCAGTGCATGAACCGTCCTTTGTCCCGGAGCAGAAGCAAGAGCGCCTGAACAAGGAACAGACCGCAATAAAGCAGGATGAGAAATGCCGCATGGTCAATCTTATGGCTGAATATGACCGTGATAACGGTCAGTATGGTCAGCGAGAAAAAATTGAGGGTGTCCGCAGGTCTGAGCAGCACGAGAATGTTTCTGCTCATAGCCTATTGAGAACCCGTATGAGAGCTTTTTCTTTTCTTGACCGTTGTCTCGGGCTGCCTTTCAGTTTTTGTTCGAAGTCTTCTTCCTGCTCGTTATCATTGCTGCTGAAATTATTGCCGGCATGCTCAAGCAGGCTTGAGAACTGATCAGAAGGGACAGGCACTGAACCGCTTCTCCATGCATGGTCCGCAATCTCCCTGTCAGAACTGATCACGATCCACTCTTTTCCGCCCTGCCCCATTATGTCTTTGATCACCTCGTCTGCCTTGTCGCCGAGGCGGGAGTAGATAACACAAACCCCTCCGGTAATGGTCTGTTCCTGGTTATGGCCCCCTGATTTCCAGCCGTCAAATACGACGGTGATGTCATGGCCTTTCCGTTTTTTATATGCAGCAAGCTGCAGAATAAGTCTCTCCCGCTGCTTCTGGAGATCCCGGTGCTGTATGCCGATGAGATTGTAGCCGTCTATGATGAGCGAAGAAATTGCCGTCTCTCCTGATGTCGTTTTGCTGAGATAGTATAGCAGGTATTTTGGAGAGGATGAATCCCGGGGGTGATCACCTGGCGCCACAAAAGAGAGCGGCCGCCTCTTTTCCCGGAAGATCAGAGGCGACCGCTATGATTTTCGACCTATGCAGACAGGGTGATTCTATTCAGAAAGCGCAAAATGATCTCTTCGGTTTTTTGCCCAGCAGGATTCGCTGCTTTCTGTGCAGGCCGGTTTTTCTTCTCCATAGCTGATAAGTTCAATTTTTCCTGCCGGGATACCCAGTGTAACGAGATATTCTTTTGCGACCTTTGCCCTTCTGTCGCCCAGGGCAAGATTGTATTCGTTGGTCCCGCGCTCATCGGAATGGCCCTCGATGGTGACTTTTACTTTCTTGTTTTTCATGAGGATGTCGCCCAGAACCTTCGTCGATTGTTTTGCCTCGTCAGAAAGATCATATTTATCATATGCAAAATAGATGTCCTGCAGTTTTGCCTGCAATTCTCTGACATAAGCCGGTATCGTATCCTTCTTGTCCTTGTCGAGCGATGTCACGGACTCTGTCGGAATTTTCTTGGAATCGGCTGCAGTCTGTTTGTCAGAAGGGTTGCCTTGTGTTGCTGCCGGTGCCGAAGTTTGATCTACGGTCGACACTTTTTTCTGGGAACAGCCGGAAAATACAATAATACTTACGAGCGCCAGAACTGCCACTAAACCATTTTTCATGAATTCGTTCACCTTCCTCTAATGGATTGATTGTCCTGATTTGTCTATTTTTGGATCAACGTGTCTTCATTATAGTAATCATGTCATTTTGTGTCAAGAATTGTTACGACAAGTCCGATAAAATTGACAAGAGCAGCCTCTTCTATTAACATACAAACGCGTAACATATCAAATCAAATATCGGGTAATAACCGCCAAAATGAATCTCAGCGTAAAAAATGTCGCGGAACTTCTGAATGTCTCGGATAAGACCATTTATCGGATGATAAAGGACGAGACAATTCCCTGTTTCAGGGTTGGCGGTCAGTGGAGGTTTGACAGAAGAGAAATCGCTTCCTGGGTTGAGGATACCCGCGAATTTCACTATCATGCTTCGGACAAAAGTGCTCCGTCTGACGGAGAGTTCATCTCGGTCACGGAGATGTTGAGGAGGGGCGGTATTTACTATAATGTTGCCGGCAATGCGAAAGATGCTGCGATCATGTCGTGCCTCCGCAGCATCAAGACGGCGATTCCCCAGATTGACCTGAAAAGACTTTTCGACGCCATTATAGAAAGAGAGAACCTCTGTTCCACGGCAATCGGCAACGGCATAGCCTTCCCCCATCCTCGTCCTTTCAGGGAATTCACCGCTGCGCTGTCCTCTATAGCACTCTGCAGACTTGAGCGCCCGATACCGTTTGGCGCGCTGGACAATGAGAACGTGGACACGCTTTTTTACATTTTCCCAAAGAGCGAAAAGAGGTTTCTGAGGATTCAGGCCAAGCTTTCGAGACTCCTCAAGGACGATCAGGTTATTTCGGCAGTGCAGAGGAATATCCCGGCCGATCAGCTCTATGATATATTTCTTTCAAAAGAGACCGAGATATTCGGTTCAGGAAATGCGGAATGAATATTAATCCTATCGAGCTTGCTGGCGCCGCTGTCATTCTGCTTTTGGGATCAGCCGTTCTGTCGATGTTTCTGGACAGGGTTCAGCGCCTGCTTGTGGCCGTCAGCTTTTCCCTCGCATCGGTGGCATCCCTTTTTGCCCTTGTCGCCGGGGTATGGACAGTCAACGATAACATTACCAATCAGGCGGTCATGGCGATCGGCCTGCCTGACCTGCCGTTTCATCTGCGGCTCGATCCGCTTGCAGGATTTTTTCTCACGATCGTGGGTGCTCTCTCTTTCTTTGTTTCGATCTATTCGCTCGGTTATGTAAAAGGCATCATCGCTCAGCGGCCGGTCACAAGACTGGCTGTTTTTTATGCACTCTTTCTTGCCGGCATGTTCATGGTCATCCTGGCAGATGATGCCCTCTTCTTCCTTATCGCCTGGGAGGTGATGGCTGCAGCCTCATACTTCCTGGTGCTTTTCGAGGACGAACGCATGGAAAACCGGCGTGCTGCATTTCTCTATATTGTCGTTGCCCATGTAGGAGCAATTGCAATACTCCTCTCCTTTGGTGTTATGGCAGGCCTAGTGACGGGATTTGAAGGGTTTCATGGCTATACCTTTGATGCCATGCGGCAGGCAGAGTTTACGCCCGCATGGGCGACTGCTGCATTTCTGCTGGCGTTTTTCGGATTTGCGGCCAAGGCCGGAGTGATCCCGCTGCACGTCTGGCTTCCTGAGGCTCACCCTGTTGCGCCGTCAAATGTATCCGCCCTGATGAGCGGTGTTATGCTCAAGACCGCCATATACGGCATTGTCCGGGTGACCTTCGACCTCATACATTCTTTTCCCTGGTGGTGGGGAGCGCTGGTATTGATGCTGGGTCTGATCTCTGCGGTGATTGGGGTGCTGTTTGCGCTGATGCAGAATGACCTCAAAAGACTCTTAGCCTATTCTTCGGTAGAAAATATCGGGATCGTGCTGATCGGCATCGGTCTTGCCATGATATTTACGTCGTTTCAGCTTCCCCTGCTCGCAGCCCTTGCGCTTACCGCAGGCCTCTATCACGCCCTGAACCATGCCATGTTCAAAGGGCTTCTCTTTATGGGAGCAGGAGGTGTGCTGCATGCCGCACATGAGAGGAACATGGAAAAAATGGGAGGTCTCATCCATATGCTCCCCTGGACATCTGCACTTTTTTTGGTCGGCTGCGTCTCTATCTCAGGCCTGCCGCCCTTTAACGGCTTTGTGTCCGAGTGGCTCACCTTTCAGGCCTTTCTTCTTTCTCCTTCTCTGCCAAGCCCGTTGATGAAACTGCTGATCCCGATGGGTGCTGCGCTCCTTGCACTTACTGCCGCGTTATCCGCTGCCTGCTTTGTGAAGGCTTTTGGTGTTACCTTTCTCGGCCAGTGGCGCGGCCAGCGCGCTCCTCATATCCAGGAGGTGAACTGGCCGATGAAATTGGGAATGATCATGGCTGCGGTCTGCTGCCTTTTCCTGGGCATTCTGCCGACCCTTATAATCGACTGGATGGATACCGTGCCCGGGTATCTTGTTGGCTCGAAGATCAGCACCTCAGCAGGTGCGTTCGGCTGGATGTGGCTGACTCCGGTGGCTCGCGAACGGGCCTCATACTCGGGTCCGATGGTTTTCTTCGTGATACTTGCTGTCATCGTTATCGCCTATCTTCTGCTGCATGTCAGATCAGGTTCTATCAAGAGGGTTCCTCTCTGGGACTGCGGCTTTGAGAAGGTGACGCAGCGTATGCAGTATACCTCGACGTCTTTTGCGATGCCGATACGGAGGATCTTCGACTTTTTCTTCAGCATCAGAGAGCGGGTGAAGCTGGATCCCCAGGCAGCCCATAGGGCATTCCCCGGGAAGCTGTATCATTATCTCCGCATACGGGACCGTTTTTGGGGCTGGCTCTATAAGCCGCTTATTGATGTCAGTTTCTGGATATCGCGCAGGGTTGGCCTGCTGCAACAGGGCCGTATACAGACCTATCTTATCTATTCATTTGTGACTATTATATTTTTGCTGATGGTTACGCGGTAACCATGTACCCCTTTATAACCGAGATGCTCCAGATCCTGATCATTCTGGCCATAGCCCCAGCCTATGTCGGATGGGTCAGAACGCTTAAGTGCTGGCTCCAGGGCCGGACCACTCCTGGACTGCTTCAGCCCTATCGGGACATCATGAAACTCTTTGCAAAGGACGTGATCCTGGCTGAGAATGCTTCCTGGATATTCCGGTTCACCCCGTATATCGTCTTTGGCACGGCAACCCTTGCAGGAGGGATTATCCCGATGCTGTCGATCGATCTGCCTCTTGCTGCGTCTGCTGATGTTATTGTGCTGGTGGCCCTTTTTGCGATTGCCCGGTTCTTTACAGCCTTGGCAGGCATGGATATCGGCACCGCGTTTGGCGGCATGGGCTCAAGCAGAGAGATGACCATAGCTTCTCTGGCTGAGCCTGCCATGCTTATGGCCATATTCACGGTCTCCCTCGCAGCCAGGTCAACTTCGCTTTCGCAGATTGTTCAGGTTGTCTATAATGGCCAGTCTCTGCTACGGCCGTCACTTGCCTTTGCGTTTCTCGCCTTTGTGCTGGTGAGTCTCGCAGAGACCGGCAGGATACCGGTGGATAATCCTTCCACACATCTGGAGCTGACCATGATTCATGAGGCGATGATCCTCGAATATTCAGGCAGGCACCTGGCGCTTCTTGAATGGGCAGGTATGATGAAGCTTATGGTGTTTATGGCTCTTGGGTCGGTACTCTTCTTCCCCTGGGGCATTGATGCGTCAGGCAGTGTACCTGCTTCGGCAATGGCATTGCTCTATCTGCTGCTTAAGCTCGCTGCCTCCGGCGTTGTGCTCGTTCTGATAGAGACCGGTCTGGCAAAGATGAGACTATTCCGCCTGACCGAATTTTTAGGATCCGCATTCCTGATGGCAACCCTGGGCATGTTGTCATTTTTTATTCTGGAGTGAAATGGGGAAGAAGGGATTAGAGATTAGGACATGAACCTGCACCTTGCGGCACAGATTAACAGCTTTCTTGCAGCCCTGGTCCTCCTTACGGCATTCGGTATGCTGGTGCAGAAGAGGGTGTATGGCCTTATTCATCTTTTTGCCTGGCAGGGTTTCTTTCTTTCGCTCAATACCGCTATTGTCGGTTTTGTTGCGGACAAACATCATCTTTATATATCGTCCGTTCTGACCCTCTCTCTGAAGGTCTTCCTGCTTCCCTACATCCTCCATGTGCTTATCCATCGATTGAAGATCCGCAAAGAGGTCGAAACGATCGTGAATATTCCGATGACCATGATGATCGGCATTGCGCTGGTGATATTTTCCTATCATCTGACCGCGCCTGTCAGGGAGCTCTCCAATCTCATTACCCGTTCAACCATTGCGGTTGCCCTTGCAACTGTTATGTTAGGGCTCCTGATGATGATCACCAGGAAGCACGCAGTCACCCAGATCATAGGGTTTCTGGCGCTTGAAAACGGGCTCTTCTTCGCTGCAACAAGCGCAACCTATGGCATGCCCCTTGTTGTTGAGCTCGGCGTTGCCCTTGATGTCCTGATCGCGGCATTCATCTTCGGCATATTCTTCTTCCATATCAACAAGACCTTTGACAGCCTGGATGTTGAACAGATGGCGCGGCTGAAGGAGGGGGATTAGGTGGCCATGAACAGCAGCACAATGCTTCTGATCCTGCTGGGCGTTCCCCTCTGTGCGGCTGCGGTATTGGCCTTTGTCGGTGACAGGAAATTCGCTCCCGAGATCAACATCCTCGGTTCTGCTGCGACGCTTGCGGCTGGTGTCGGTCTTGCGCTTGAGGTATATATGCAGGGCCCTATGCTTGCAGGAGGGAAGTTCTTTTTTGTCGATGCCTTTAATATTTACCTTTCGGTGCTCACCTCGTTTGTCTCGATGACCACTGCCATGTTCAGCAGGGGGTACATGCGGAGAGAGCGGGAGCATGGCCGCGTCGGCCATGTTGGCATGCGGTTTTACCACGCCATGTTCCAGCTTTTCATTTTCGCCATGCTCCTCTGCCTTCTGACCAACAATGTCGGCGTGCTCTGGATAGCCATGGAACTGGCGACCCTTTCAACGGTCCTGCTTGTCTCTCTGTACCGCACACCCACAGCGATCGAAGCTGCCTGGAAATACTTTATCCTCTGCGGCGTCGGCATTGCACAGGCCCTGTTTGGGACCGTGCTGCTCTACTTTGCAGCGGAGAAGGTGCTGGGGGAAGGGGGCGAAGCCCTTCTCTGGACTAACCTGAGCCGGGTGAGCGGCAGCCTTGAACCGACCGTGCTCTCCCTTGCCTTTGTCTTTTTGATGGTGGGGTATGGGACCAAGGTCGGTCTAGTGCCGCTCCATAATTGGCTGCCGGATGCGCATAGCGAAGGACCTACGCCGATATCTGCAGTGCTCTCAGGACTTCTGCTCAATATCGCGCTGTATGCGCTTGTGCGCTGTAAGGTGCTTGTTGACGGATCAACCCATACGCACCAGGCTGGCAACATCATGATGGGTTTTGGCCTTCTTTCTATCCTTGTTGCGGCATTTTCGCTGCTTCGGCAGAAGGATATCAAACGCATGTTCTCCTATTCCTCCATAGAACATATGGGCATAGCGACCTTTGCCTTTGGCCTTGGCGGCCCTATTGCCACCTTTGGCGCACTCCTGCATATGCTCGTGCACAGTCTTGCGAAGTCGGCCATATTCTTTACGGTCGGTCATGCCTCGCAGATGCACCGGACCCAGGAGATGGACAGGATCAGGGGGCTTTTTAAAGGCAATCCCCTTGTCGGCTGGGGTCTTATGATCGGCGTAATGGCAATTGTCGGAATGCCGCCCTTCGGGATCTTTGCGTCCGAATTTCTTATACTGACGGCAACCATGAAGGATGCTCCCTATTTGACACCCTTTCTCCTTCTCGGCCTTGGTGTCACCTTTGCGGCGCTTTTCAGAAAAGTTCAGCCCATGGTCTCAGGAGATGTTCCCTCATATCAAAAGCCGGTTAAGGCAGCGCATCTGCCGGTGCTGCTGCATCTGGCGCTGGTCCTGATCATCGGTATTTACATGCCTGCCTTTTTGAATACATGGTTTCATACTGCGGTGGAGTTATTGAAATAATCATGCTGAAGGAAGCCATTATATCAGTTTTTGGAGAGGACGCACGGTTTGACCAGGGTCAGTATCCTGTTTCTGTTTCAACTTGTGTTGTACGGCGGGACAGATTTGCAGAGGCCGCCAAGGTGATGAAAAAGGCCTATGCGCTTTTGGCTGCAGAATGGGCGGCAGATGAGACCGCCTTTGAGAGGGGTTTTGGCATTTATGCCTGTTACCGGTGGGGGGCTGAATACCTGATTGTGAAGACGGAAGTGCCGTCAGACGATCTCTGGTTTCCGAGTCTTGCAAAAAAGTTCGTTCCTGCCTTCCGTTTCGAGCGGCAGATACAGAGCCTTATGGGTATCACGCCGATAGGGCATCCTGATATGCGGCCATGGATCAAATTCGAGGACTGGCCTGCCGATACCTGGCCCCTGAGGAAGACCTTTGATGCATCAAAACCGATGGCAAGAGTGCCGGGAGAATACGCCTGGGTGAGGGCAGAGGGAGAAGGAGTCTATGAAATACCGGTCGGCCCGGTCCATGCCGGTATCATAGAGCCTGGCCATTTCCGCTTCCAGGCCCTTGGGGAAGATGTGATCAACCTTGAAGCGCGTCTCGGTTATGTGCATAAAGGCATTGAGAAAAAATTCGAGTCTCTTTCCTGGAAAGACGGCGCTTTGCTTGCAGGCAGGGTTTCGGGCGATACCACGGTTGCTCACAGTATTGCATACTGCATGGCGCTTGAGTCCATGGCCGGCTGCAATCCGCCCCAACGTGCCCATTGGCTTCGGGCCCTGTTTCTTGAACGGGAGAGGATTGCAAACCACCTCGGCGATATCGGTGCCATCTGCAATGACGCTGCCTTTGCCTTCATGATCTTTCAGCTGTCACGGTTGCGGGAAATGATCGTCAGCACGAATATGAAGCTTTTTGGCCATCGGTTCATCATGGACCGGGTAATCCCCGGTGGCGTAACCGTGGATATCGATGCCGCCGGCAAGGAAGCGATATTGACTGAAATGGATATCCTCTCAAAAGATTTCGAAAAACTTGTTGTCATTTACGATGAGCATTCGTCCCTTGAAGACAGGGTGAGGGATACGGGGATACTCACCCCGGAGAGAGCACGGGAGCTTTGTGTTGTCGGAATCGTTGCGAGGGCCAGCGGCCTGAACCTTGACTGCCGTATATTCAATCCCTTCCCTCCCTTTGACCAGCACCACTACCTTGAGCTTGATGTGCCGGTGCTTATTTCGGGAGACGTGCATGCACGCGCCTGGGTCAGGATACAGGAGATACGGGAGTCGATCAGGATCATCCGGAAATTTCTCGAAGACATGCCTGAGGGAGAACTTTCAGCTCCGGTGGCGTTGCCGCGTCCTGATATGTCAGGCTTTGCTGCTGTGGAGGGCTGGCGCGGCGAGATCATATACTGGCTTCAGTCCGGACCTCACAGTGAAGTGAACCGCTGCATGGTCAGAGACCCTTCCAGCGTCAACTGGCTTGCTCTTGAACTGGCAGTGTTAGGCAACATTGTGCCTGATTTTCCGCTCTGCAATAAGAGCTTCAATCAATCTTACTCGGGGCATGACCTGTAATGATACGGATACTGCGGCAGATATTTCGGACCGGCATTGTGACCGAACCGCTCCAGCTGGATCTCGATGCTGAGATCCAGGAGGTCGGGACAAGGCTCGAAGAGGCTATCAGGAAAAGATTCAGAAGGAGCCTTTCGATCAGGCAGGTGGATGCCGGTTCCTGCAATGGCTGCGAACTGGAGATCCATGCCATGAACAACCCGATTTATAACTGTGAGCGGTTTGGTATGCACTTTACCGCATCCCCTCGTTTTGCAGACCTTCTGCTTGTTACCGGGCCGGTGACGCAGAATATGGAGATAGCGCTCCGGAGGACCTATGATGCAACGCCCTCGCCAAAGCTGGTCATAGCAGTTGGCGATTGCGGATGCAATGGAGGTATTTTCGGCCAGAGCTATGCTTCCCTGGGAGGTGTTGACAAGGTCCTCCCTGTGGATGCCTATATCCCTGGCTGCCCGCCCACCCCGACTGCACTCCTAAACGGCATATTGAAGGCGATTAGCTGAGATTATCTTGAATTCGATAGATTCAAGAAAGACTTCGGAATCCGGAAAAATAATCACACGGCCTTTTTTTTACTTGCGCCTATTGAGTTTTTTTGGCAAAATGAAGATAATAATCAACCCTCTGCTATATAAAATGTGGAAGAAGGAGGTAGCATTATGAGCAAACATTTAAAAAACATATTGGATGGAATGCGGCAGGCTCTTGTAATAAGCCCGTCCACCGGCTATGAACGACCGACCCGTGAAGGGTTCCATAAGGATAATAGAGCGTTGAAGAATGATTCTAAAAACGTCATCCGTGATCTACGTAGGGTGACGGAGAATCATGGCAAATAAGTCTACAACTGCAAGAGTAAACCGTCATAACGAGCTCACCCTTCAGCAGCATGAGACTGATAGTCCTATTATTCCTATCGCGCATCTTGAAAGACTGCAAGCTTTTAAACCGGAAGCAGTTGACTGGATAATCAGTCAGACTCAGATTGAAGCTGAACACAGAAGGAAAGAAGGTAAAAGAGTAAATTCTTTTGTATTTATTGAACGATTATTAGGGCAAATTTTCGCACTGATAATCGGTCTTGCTGGTATTGGTGTCGGTGGGTATGTCGCACTGAATGGTCAGCCTGCTGCAGGTGGAACTATTGCCAGCCTCGCCATAACGGGTTTAGCTGTCGTTTTTCTTACCGGAAGAAATAAAAAATCTTCGTAGCTTTTTGTGTCCTTTCCCCCATGTTTTCTAAAATAGAAAGGCCGGGATTGCTCCCGGCCTTCTTTGTTAAGGAGGCTTCATCATGGTACCACGCTCCTTAGGCAGTTGACAATATGCCGCAGCTCGTGGTAATTTTTGAGCTAACAGAGTAACATATTGCGGCCCCAATACTGCCTTATATTTGGGACCCAAAGATAAAGCCCGAGCCCTCGTAAAGTTTGGGCTTTTTCTTTGTGCTGAATTATCGTATCCTAAGATGTGATATGAGTCAAGGTAACAGTATAATACCTGTGAGTAATTCGTAAGAATCATCATGAGTAGTTTTACTAATGTTATCGACAACCTGATCACCACGCTTGAAAACGATGCCGCGCTTGCTGTATTCCGGATAAATGGCGAAAGAGCCTCTCCGTAAAAAAGGTTTTCAAGCCCAGTGCCGAGATAAACTTGTATGACCTGCTTCTTATTCTCATCACTATGCCCAACCTCAAGAAAGCCTTTCAATCCGGTGCCAGAGACGCCCACACTGTTCCCGTCTGTATTGCGGCTTCCATAAGCCGGACAGACGCAAAGCCTTGAACGAATTCGTAGAATTTGAAGAACTGATCGACGACGCGCTTGTAATATCAGAACCGGAAACGCCGGGAGCAGTGAATATACAACCCCTTGAATCGGCAAATGGGTGGACATCCTATCGTTCCTCATGTCAGCAGTGGGCGACTGTGGCTGTGACGGAGGTGCTTTCGATCAGAACTATGCTTCATTGGGAGGGATCGATCAAGTCATCCCTGTGGATGCCTGTATCCCCGGCTGTTCAGCCACCCCGACCGCACTCCTGACTGGGATATTGAAGGCAATCAGCTGAGTAAGTGAAAGTCGATTTCAGTATTGATAACGAAGCAAAACGGAAATGGGAGCTATGAAATCAGCCGATCCACTCCATTGTATGCTGCATAGTGTCAAAAAAATTCTTAGATGAAGATGGATAAGAGGCAATAAATTCCGTTACTTCATCGAGCAGGAGGAACTTGGCAATCCGCTCTGATGCGTTACCGTCGCCAAAAAGTGAGTACTTTCCAGTGGTAGATTGGGACAAGTAATTGGCTTGATAAAACCGTGCAAATTCTTTAATGATGTTTTCCTGATTGGCGCCTGTAAGCACCCCATAGTTAGTCTCAATGATCTCTGGCCTCTCGGTAGTGTCTCTCAGAATGAGCAATGGCTTCCCGAACAAAGGGGCTTCTTCCTGAATGCCGCCGGAGTCCGTTAAAAGAATTCTGACTCTTTTCATAAGATATAACATGGTTTGATAAGAAAGGGGGTTGGTCAGAATAATGTTGCTATAATCATTGCCGATTTCCTCAAACACAATATCCCTCACCTCTGGATTTAAATGCACCGGCCAGATAAACGTCATATTCTTATAATGCTGAGAGAGATGCATAATCGCACGACAAATTTGCCTTAACGGTTCACCGATATTTTCCCTTCTATGAACAGTGATTAATGCAAAGCCATCCTTGCTTTCCAGTTGTTCTTTATGAAGACGGCACTTCAACAGTTCCTGCAGAACTTCATTTTCATCAATAAGACGTTCTGCCAGTGCAACCGCATCAACAACAGTATTGCCAGTAATCAAAATCCTGTTACGTCTGAAACCTTCTGCCAGAAGATTCGCGCATGCTGTTTGAGTTGGCGCAAAATGCATCTCTGCAAAACAACTGACACCGCGTCTGATACCTTCCTCTGGAAAAGGGGAGAACATATTGTGAGTCCTCAACCCAGCTTCAATATGGAAGACAGGTTTTTTAGTTAAAAAACCGACAAATGCCACCGCATATGTCGTGAGTGTGTCCCCTTGCACCATAATTAGATCAGGAGCTTCTTTTTCAATAATCAGCCTTGCTTTATTTACAATGCATTCATAAAGATGAGGCAAATCAGGTATACCGGTCATGCAGTCAAAACTGAAGTCTGGCCTTATCCGAAAAAAGTCTAATACCTGTTGAACAAGTTCCATGTGTTGCCCGGTAGACATTATCCTAAGCACATGATTATCTTTCAGAGCATAGATGACAGGTGCAAGCTTGATCAGTTCAGGGCGCGTGCCGTAGACAATAAGTATCTTCATAATGACAAAACCTGTGCGATATTGATATTGTTCAGCATGTAACATTATGATATATTTCAACTAATTAATCCTGAATGTTTTTAATTATTGGTTGTTGTAAATATGGTGGGGGTAAGATGACCGAACCAAAAAAAATATGTGTTGTTGGAGATGTAACGAGGGATATCAATATCTATCATAAGCGCGGATTCAACCCGGGGATGAAAACATGGAACTGGGATCCCATAGAAGATGTTAAGGAAAGCTATGGTGGTGCCGCTTTTCTTCGTGAACTATTAAATGAAGTAAGCCCAAATATTGCAGAGAACCTGACTACTGACACTCAAAGCATGTCAACGTCTTATTCACTTTGGGTGCCCTATCCCAGTAAATCCTCAAAAAAGAAAGACACCAAGCAGGTTTGGCGAATGAAGGAGTTTTTTGGGCAGTGGGAACATAAACAAAACAGCTATAGTGCCCAAGGTTCAAAGCCGAATAGCAATCACAGCACTATGATTAATCCGAAACGTCTCCTTGTAATAGATGACGGGAGTATAACATTTCGAAATAGTGGATTTACACTTCCAGATAAGTTTTCGAAGCAAATTTTATTTAAAACGGTTTCACCATTTAAAGAAAATCGTCTTTTCAGCATCTTAGAGAAACATGCAACGCGGACGATAATCATTGTCCCTGCTGATCACTTGCGCAGAGCGAATGTCCAGATTAGCAGATCACTCTGCTGGGAAGATACTGTGCGGGATATCGTAAATTTGCTGACCAAGAATAGAGTGTCATCTTTTTTTGCTAAATGTAAGGCAGTTGTCGTAACGTTTGAAACTGCTGGTGCATTGATCTATTCGAATAAATGCATAAAATTGATTATTGACCCAGAACATATAGAAGGAACATGGGTGATACAATATCCAGGCAAAGTAATTTCCTATGCTTCTTGTTTTACAGTAGCAATTGCTACCTTGTTAACAAGTAGCTCTGGCAATAATTTTCATAATAACCTTGAATGTGGAGTAAGGGTTGGTATAGCTGCAGCCCGAAAACTGCACGAGATTGGCCATGGAGAAGTCAGACAAGCTGTCGATAATAAGCACCCACAATTCCCTATGAGTGAAGTTGCCGACCATATGAAGCTTTGCATGAAGGATTATAATGCCCGCACACTGGAAGAGAGAAAAAAGGTTTCTTTCCTTGCAGACATGGAAATTAATAATCCAATGGGCAATAAATGGAGCATTAAATCTCAAATATATAATAAAAAAAAGGAAATGATTATTGCTCGCAACATTGTTAAATTCGGGGTTAAGGCTGCAATACCCCGTTTGCCGCTTGGACAATTTGGGAAGATTATAGCACTTGATCCACAGGAGATTTCTCAATTCAGAGCTCTAAGAAAGCTCTTTATTGAGTACATAGATCAGGATGATCGGGAGTCGCCTCTTTCAATTGCTGTCTTCGGGCCGCCTGGTTCTGGAAAATCATTCGCAGTTAAAGAGATTGCAGCCTCTGCTGATCCCGATGGGAAAATTGAACATTTGCCAGCGTTCAATCTGTCCCAACTCAATAAACCTGAGGAGATGTTTCAAGCTCTTCATCTTGTTCGGGACTCAGCCTTAAAGGGAAAGATTCCTCTCGTGTTTTGGGATGAGTTTGATACCTCTCTCGGTGGCAAGAATGAGCTTGGTTGGCTTAGATATTTTCTTGCTCCTATGCAGGATGGCCAATTCCAACAGGGAGAAACGACGCATTCAATCGGAAGGGCTATTTTTGTTTTTGCAGGAGGGACAAAAGATAATTATTTGAAGTTCAGTAAGAATAAAAAAACTCAGAACGCAAAGGATTCAAAAGTCCCTGATTTTTTGAGCAGATTACGGGGCAAAATAGATATATTTGGGGTAGGTAACGGGCCCAATTCACCAAATGGCTTCTATCTCTTACGCCGGGCTATACTTCTGAGAGCGCTTTTAGAAAAGAAGGCTGCTGATCTATTCGATGAACTACTTCTTGATGATAAAGAATGGAATGCAGACTGGATGGGAAAATGGGAGTTAAACAAAATTGTCGATCGGGATATGATCTGTCACCGTTTGGGCGATTTTGAGGGACCAACGCTCAAAACAATTAATATTGAAGTTGGTATAGTCGATGCCTTCTTATCAGCCCCCAAATTCGAGTATGGAGCCCGTTCAATGGAAGCTATTATTGAGATGAGTCAGCTCGCGGGTCGAAGAGGCTTCGAGCGCTCCTCACTGCCATCTAAAGAGCAATTGAGTCTCCATGTTGACGCTGACGCATTCATTGATGCGCTTAATTCCTGACTCATAATCAATGAAAACATCGGAGTTTGTATCAGTTCAGCGAAACATCCATTGGCATCATCTGATAGCAGATGGCAGTCCAAGTTCAAACTATTTAGCTGAGCTTCTTGCTGATTATGAACGTAATATTCATCTTTTCTTTGATAGCAAGACGGGTGCTATTTGTGAAGCAGGCCGCGACGACGGTACTCCAGCCTTTCTCTATTCTGAATTAACCGGCCTTGCCATTCCAGACATGCTCGATCTTTTTGCACTCACAGGAAATCGTTCATATCTGTCAGCCTCTGAGCGAGCCGCAACGTGGCTCATTCAGCATTCTTTTTGTCAAGGATGGTTCAGGACGCGGTATTATTTCGAGGTGGATAAAGACCCTTCCCTTTCGCTTTATTCTTTCTTCGGAGGCAAATTCTTCAGCTTTGATAATGCCGTCTGTCTTATGGGAATAACAGCACTGTATGAGATTAATCAATCAGAAGAGCTTTATAACGTCGGTGCCCAAGTGGCTGAAGGACTTGTAAATCTTGTTCGTGAGGATGGTTCTGTTCCGGCTGTTTTTATGTCAGATGGTCAGGAGATCAAACTGGCTAATCCCCGGTGGTCACAACAGAGCGGTTGTGTTCATGCAAAAATCGCAGAGGCATTGGCAGAATGGATGAGGGTTACTGAAAACTATTGCTATGAGCTCATCTGTCGTCGTATTTGTACCTTTGCACTGGAATTTCAGCAGATGGATGGGCGGTTTATCACTGATAGAATTGCCGGCACTACTCAACTTCACCCTCATTGTTATGCCGCAGAGGGGCTTCTGCGCACTGGTCAAATATTAAGAGAACCAAAATATGAAGAGGCGGCGCTGAAGGCTACTTTGTGGGCTCTTCAGCATTCAAATAACGGCAGAATTTCGCAAGAATTCATTAACAATACCCCCCGATTAACTGCATGCCGTAATGATGCTCTTGCCCAAATACTTATCTTGGCTGCTCGGTTGACGAGCATGGGACGTTTGCCTATTGATGCGTGGGCTACTGTTACTGAAGTGGCTGAAGCACTTCTGATAAGTAAAGATTCAGAACAAGGATTCTTTAAGTATGGAGAATACGAAGACGGTACCGTATCAACTACCTTAAGTTATTGGACCAACGCTTTTGCCTTTCGGGCTCTGCGTCAATATGCCGCAGCTTGGCTTGCCCGCAACAGCATTGTCGTTATCCTTGCCGGTGGAGCAGGAAGAAGGGCTTGGCCAATTGCTGGAAGTAACCGACCAAAGGCCATAGTTAGAGGATTTCTCAGAGAAGGGAGTCTGCTCGAATCAACAGTGAACCGTTTCATCGATAGCGGCTGCGCTCAGCCTGAATCCATCATAGTGGTGACCTCGCAGACCGGATTGAAGATAGCTAATAAACAGCTAATTTCCTTTGGCGTAAAAAGTGAAAGCACATTGGCAGAGCCCGCACCAGAAGGGCCTGTGGCGGCATTAAAATGCGCTGACCAACAGATTGAGCAAAGCAAACGCTCATTCCTTATAGTGTCGATGGCCGATGACCTGATTGAACCAGTTTCTACTTTTGGTGATGCTTTGGTTCGCGGGGCGTTAACTGCCTTGCATTATCCTTCGACAATTATTACGCTTGGAGTAAAAACTGCAGGTTGGAATGAGCATTTCGGACATTCTTTTTATGGTGATTCCCTGAGTCCCGGTGTTCACAAGATTGAGGAGTTTATCGAGAAACCTGCTAAAGATGAATTCTGCTCTCGAAAAGACCTGCCGCATGCATGGGAGAGTGGTTGCGTTATATCTCGGACGGAAACTATTACAAATATCCTCATTCGGGGCACTACGAAGCAAAAAGATATTGCAAGGTCAATACTTGAACCTGCAGAGTTATCGCGGGCAGTATCTTTGTACTCGTCTGCTGTTAGCTTTGCGGATTTCGGAGCTTTGGGTGACTATATTCTCGATTTTTTCAAGGACACTTTCTTTGATCAGTCTGGGAACCGATGCTTTAGCGATGCCCCGGGTCGAATAGTGCTAGAAAGCGCTGAACGAAACGTAGTGCTTTCAGACCGCCTCCCAGTCAACGTCGTCGGAGTGAGCGATCACCTTATTATTGACAGCAGTGAATGTAACACTGCTTTGGTTTTGCCGTTGTCGGAGCATTCTCGTTGGACAGATTTATTTAAGAAATTGAGCAGAAGTTGTGAATTGCAGCCATATCTGCAGGGCGGTATCTCAGCAACGTCTGCCCTTCCTCTATGTCTGAATCTTGAATCTATGGGCGAATGTCGAGTTCAATCTCTGATGGGGTTCGTTGTGACTTTCCGTTGTGCAAATGTAAGCGTGGAACGTAACGCCTCAGGCCTGACAGTAGCACAGTTCTGTTAAACGGTATATTTGAAGATGATAAGCTGATGTTTATAAATTTAGACTTGCAATTCCTATTGACTTCACCGGCTATTTTTCGTACTTTATATCACAGCTTTCCGATAAATGAATCTTAAGATATTGTATGCAGCAGGCGCAGTTATTTATAAATACAAGGGGGGTCTTATGAAAAAAGTCATCTTTTCTGTCCAGTATGCAGTTCCCGTGATGCTCTTGTTCGTGCTTGTTCTTGCCGGTTCTGCCATGGGGGCGGGTTTTGCCCTGATCGAACAGAGTGTTTCCGGTCTCGGCAATGCGTTTGCCGGGGGATCGGCAGGTGCAGAGGATGCCTCAACGATCTTTTTCAATCCTGCAGGGCTGACCAGACTGTCTGGCACCCAGACTGTTGGCGGTGCCCACCTGGTTATGCCGTCGGCAAAGTTTCAAAATGAAGGATCTACGCATGCACTTCAGGGCATTACCGGCGTCCCTCTCCGCGGCGATAACGGCGGAGAAGGCGGTGTCAACGGCGTTGTACCCAACCTTTATTTCAGCACGAAGGTCAATAATAAGCTCTGGCTTGGCCTCGGTATCAACGCTCCCTTCGGTCTTTCAACTGACTATGACAATAACTGGGTCGGACGTTATCACGCCATCACTTCCGAGGTGATGACGCTTAATATCAACCCTTCCTTTGCCCTGAAAGTAAGCGACAGGCTCAGTGTTGGCGCAGGGTTCAATGCCCAGTATCTGAAGGCAAAGCTGAGCAATGCCATAGATTACGGCACCCTCTGCTTCAGCCTGGCAGGGCCGTCAGTATGTGCGCCTCAGGGTTTGATGCCCCAGGCCGCTGACGGGACTGTCGAGTTGAAAGGTGACAGCTGGGGCTTTGGATACAACCTCGGACTGTTGTATGAATTCAGCCCTGCAACGAGAATGGGCATTGCATACCGCTCTCATGTCCATCACAAGGTCGAAGGGGATGCAGATTTTTCGAACACCCCGGCTTTTATTGTCGGCGCGACAAGAGGCTGGTTTACCGATACTGATGTGAATGCTTCGGTAGATCTTCCTGCTTCTGCATCGATCAGCCTTGTTCATCAGATCAATCCGCAGTGGGAGATTATGGCTGATGTCACCTGGACGCAGTGGAGTATATTTGATGAATTGCGGTTCAAATTTGAGAGCGGCCAGCCTGATGGAGTTACAACCGAGAAGTGGAGGGACAATTACCGGTATTCAGGAGGTATTACCTACAAACCGGGAAACTGGAAATTCAGGGCCGGTATTGCCTATGACACAACCCCTGTGCGTGGCGCCGAGTACCGCACACCGCGTATTCCGGATGGAAACCGCCTTTGGCTTGCAGGAGGCCTGGGGTATAAGATTTCTGACCGTATCCAGGTGGATCTGGGATATGCCCATCTGTTTGTTGATGACCCTGAGATCCGCAAATCGGTTACAACCGCTGAGGATACTCTGCGCGGGGGTCTCAGGGGAACGTATGATGCCAGTGTGGATATCATCAGCGCCCAGCTACGGTTCGCCTTTTAGCCGGCTGATATGCGCATTATTTATTTCAAGTGCACCCTGCGGTCTCTGCCGCAGGGTGTTTTTTTTGAAGCATTCCTGGGGGTACGGTAATGCTTCTTCATCACCATTTTGTCAAAATGGCAAAACAGCAGGGGAACAAGTTGGCGTTTATCGACCGGTCTGCTGACAGGAAGATCAGCTACGCAAAGGCGCTTATTGTCTCTCTTATCCTTGCGGATAAACTGAAGACGTATGACAAGGGTTTCCTTGGTATTATGCTGCCGACCTCTGCCGGCTGTTCCCTTGCAATACTGGGCGCCATGATGAGCGGAAGGACTCCGGTCATGATCAACTATTCGACCGGTGCTGAAAAAAATGTCAGGTATGCCCAGAAAAAATGTGACTTCAAAACCGTGATAACGTCCAGGGCGCTTATCGAAAAGATAGGCTGCCCTGAGGTTGAGGGTATGGTGTTTCTCGAAGACATTATGCAGGGCATTTCGATGGCTGAAAAGCTGAAGGCAGCGGTCAAGGCCAAACTGCCTGCAGCCCTGATCACCGGTACGCTGATACACCGTGGCGACGAAAACGATACTATTGTAATTCTTTTTACGAGCGGCAGCGAAAAGGACCCCAAGGCTGTTCAGCTTACCCACAGGAGTATTGCCTCGAATATTGCCAGTTTCAGCCGCGTCTATACGCTGTCTGACAGGGATTGCATGTTTGCGAACCTCCCGTTTTTCCATGTTTTTGGACTGACCGTCAACTTCTGGACTCCGCTGTACCACGGCATGTCCATGGTCACCTATGCGAACCCGCTTGATTACAGTGCAGTATGTGACGTCATACGGCAGGAAAAACCGACGATGATGGTTGGAACGCCCAGTTTCTTCTGGGGATATCTCAGAAAGTCTGCCCCCGGTGATTTTGCAAGTTTGAAGTATATGGTGAGCGGAGCAGATAAGTGCCCTGATGCGCTCAGAGATGCCTTCCTTTCGAAACAGGGGATAATCCTGTATGAAGGATACGGTGCAACCGAAACATCCCCTGTCATCTCGGTAAATTGTCCTGCTGCAAACAGGCCTGGCAGTGTCGGCTTGCCCCTGCCGGACGTCAGGGTAAGAATCGAAAATTACGAGACCGGAGAAAACTGTGGTGTCAGAGAGGTCGGCCGGATCATGGTAGCGGGTGATCTGGTGATGAAGGGGTACCTCGACGATTTTGAGGAGACGTCAATGCGTATACGTCATGGCTGGTATGACACCGGTGATATGGGATATCTCGACGAAGACGGCTATCTCTGGCATGCGGGCAGGCTTAAGCGGTTTGTCAAGATCGGCGGGGAGATGGTTTCTCTTGTCAAGACCGAAACCGTTTTGGAAAGTCTTCTGCCTGAGGAGGCGCACTGCTGCATCGTAGATGTGCCTGACGCGTACAAGGGCGCCAGGATTATTGCCGCCGTTACGGAACAGATAGACGAAAAAGCTGTCATAAAGAAGATGGCAGAGGAACTTCCCAATATCGCGCTGCCGAAGCAGTTTATCGTGATCAGAGAACTGCCCAAAATGGGAAGCGGGAAAATAGATTTCAGAACTGCAGCGGCCATGGTAATTGAAATGCTGCATGCGAAAAATATCTGACGGGAATCCGGGGTCCTAACCCCCTCCACTGATAAAATTGGAAAGGTCCCGCATATCCCCGTCTGTTAAGCTGCGGAATGTTACGCCGTAGAAGACCGAACTGCCGGTCGGCGTCGATGTCCTTCTTACGACCTCAGACCGAAGCGCAAACCTGCTGCGATTTTTAGGGTTCACAAAGCTGAGCAGAAGCTTTTCTCCAAGAGGGAAATCGGAGACACACTCAAAGGCCATGCCGCTTTCACTGAAATCCATGGATATTCCGGAATAGCGAAGATTGCTCCCGTCCTGCTGAATGCTGACCAGAATGCGGAATACGCGGCGTGGTGATCTCAGGAGGAACCTGGACAGGGCATTCTGGAACTTAAGTTTTTCGACCGGGATGGAAAAGCATTCCTGCAGATCAAGGTTTCTGCATTCTGCCACGGTTATGGCCGAGTTAAAGGGAAGGATCAGAATCTTCGGGATCTTCACAAACGCCGGGTTGTTTTTGAGTTCGGCAATGTCCTGCCTGATATCCTGAAAACTGTTATTACAGAAAAGGATGATGAGGGCAGGCAGGTCCGGAGACGTGAGGGCCTCTGAGACGCCCTGAAAGGACAGATAATCGAGCTTATCTTCTTTTAGATAGTGTTTTACAGTATTAAAGACATCCGCTGATCGTTCTATTACAAATACTTTCTTCATGGTGGCGCATATTTTAGCATGGTGCTGTCATGTTTTTGTTGTCTTCCGCTTAAATTATCTTCTGACTCCTGTTTCAGGTTTCGATGTCTGTCACTGAACAAAGCCGATCATGATGATTGGCATCTCCTTTGCAAATCTACGTGTGAATACCGAAGAAGGAGGGATTGGGAGATGATGAACAGAATAAGGCAGATGATCGGCACGGCGGCGACTGTAATGGACCTTGCCTACAAGCTCTCTCAGGGCCTCGACTATAAGATCCTCAATAAATATATATTAAAAATCAACAGGTTAAGTAATGTTGAGGAGATACTTTGCGAGGCCTCCCAGTGCCTCAACGACATCCTTAATTACGAGATCTTTGCATTTGGTCTTAAGCATAACGACAGGTTGGATGTCTGGATCGATCCTAAAATTGATGACAAAAGGCTGATTCAGCGAATTCAGACAGATCTTGCATGTCAATCTTATGACGTAAGAATGAACTATTTTAGGGATGATTTTCCGGTGTCGAGTCATTTGATTGACAGTCGTGATCTCGAAAATCTATTGACGTTTGATATACATAGCGATAAATATGCCGCAAGGCTCTATATCCTTCCCGGCAGAAAAATGTTCAGGTATCATGCCGAGATCATTGACTCCGTAATGAATGCAGTCAGTAGTGCACTTGAAAATTCCCTGAATATTCAGCAGCTTGAGAGTGCAGCATTCATCGATATTCTTACCGGATGCTATAACAGAAGGGCCCTGAACTCATATATCGATCATGATATTGCTGATGCCCAGAGGTATGGCAGAGATTTATCCGTCATTATGATTGATATAGATTATTTCAAGAGGGTTAATGATACCTATGGTCATGAAGCCGGAGATAGCGTGCTTTCGGTGGTTTCCAAAATGGTGTCGTCAACGGTCAGAAAAAGTGATTATCTCGCACGGTATGGCGGTGAGGAGTTTGTGCTGGTTCTCCCTAATACGGGTCTTTTAAATGCTGCTGACCTTGCAGAGCGGCTCAGAAAAAAGGTCGAAGCCTGCGTAATTGATATCAGCGGACAGGCTGTCTCTGTTACCGCAAGTTTTGGCGTTGCAACCCTGAAGGAGGGTCATGACAGGACGCAGCTTTTGCTTGACGCTGATCGGATGCTCTACAGAGCAAAGGGACGAGGCAGAAACAGGGTAATGCACGAGAAGTTCAGTTTTATGGAAAAGGGTCTCTTCCTCAAGCAGGCTGTATGCTGAAATAGCCCTGTATTTCATTAGCGTATGGTCGTTTTTCGGTAATCGTTCGCAATTTCCTCTTGTAACGTTCAAGCCTGTTTTATCTATAAATTCATAAAATTCATAAGTAATAGCTCGTCGAAATACTGCCCTTTGATTGCAAATCATGAATTTCATCTTTATGGATTAATTTACTTGACAATAATAATTATCGTATGATACTATTTATCAAATAATAACTGTTATAAATACAATATGCATAAATTTAAAGACATAGGTTTGAAACTCACGCCGCAGAGGATTGCGATACTCGATTTTCTCGAGGGCAATACAGACCATCCATCAGCGGACGATATCTATAAAGCGGTTTCCGTTTTGCATCCTACCATGTCTTTTGCCACGGTATATAACACGCTGGACACCCTAAGGGGAAAAGGTCATATCCTTGAGTTGACGATCGATCCCGACAAAAAGCGCTTTGATCCCTGTACGGATCCTCACCACCACCTTATCTGTATGTCATGCAAGAGGGTCCAGGATATCAAAATGACATTTAATCTTGACCTGCCTGAAAATGTGAGCGGAGATTTTAAAATAACCGGCAACCATATCGAGTTCTATGGCCTCTGTCCTGCCTGCAGAAACCATAACTGAATTCAGAACAAGTAACGGAGGAACCAATGTGTATTGATCACAAGATGATGTGCAAATGCAGCACCCATACGGCAAGTTTCAATTTCCGTGATGAAATCATGCCTGTGGAGGTTGTAAACAGACTGTATTGTCCCCAGTGCTCCTCAGATGTCGCCTTTACCTCAGAGTCCATGCTGAAGGACAACGGCTGGATCATTGAATATGACATGGACGTTGCCAGATTCATGTCGCATAAACTCCCCGGCGCAGATGTTACCCCATCCTTTCTTTTTGATCAGGGCTACTGCACCTGGAGAGGGATATATCCGACGGATCATATTGATTCGGTAAAGGAGCGCCAGGACCTGGTGACGCTCTCAAAAATAAACCCAAAGAAATACCTAGATGAGATTAAGCGCTGGGGCATAGAGAGGATGAACAGACTCAAGCAGGAAGGGTGGAGGAAGGCAGATGCCGAACAGTAATATCAGAGAGAAGCAAAAAAGCCACTGCAGCACAAAAAGCGTTCCTGTGCCTGAATTTATTGCCTGCATAAAATGCGGTAATGAGATAGAGATATGGACAGACGAGGATGAGACTGTTTGTCATTCCTGCGGCCATAAGGTTTTCAAGAAAGAAACAACAATTCACTGACTGCCTCATCCGAAGCAGAATCCCTTAGCACTGGAGCAGAGAATGGATATAGTAGTCGAAAAGATACCGGGCGGCTTGCGAGTAGATGGACTTGACCTGAAGAACGGCAAATGTGGTTGCACATCTGTGCTGCCCTGCTGTTACAGCTGGACAAAGGTAAAGAGGAGCGGCAACACATTTACCTTTGCAGGCAAAGCAACTGGGCCCGAGTCTGTTGAACTGTTTGACTGGGGCTACACGGTAAGGAAAGGCGATTTGACAATAGAAGTATCTATGGAGGATACGCGCGATAAAACAATATTTTCAGGATACTATCCGCCCCGCATTGAGGAATGGATAGACAAAGGATGGGAGGTTGTATCAAAAACAGGCGAGCGGGAGGACTTTGGCCTCTGGCGATGTGCCACCTGCAAATGGCTCTATAAGGAAAAAGACCAGACGGCAAAATTCGAGGACCTGCCTGAGGACTGGAAATGCCCTGTCTGTAAAATCGGCAGGAATGCATTTGAAAAAATAGGATAAAAAGGAGAAGTCAATGACAGAGAAAGGTTATTTTTGTGGTATCAACAAGCCAAAGGATTTGGCAGCAATGACAGATTTTGAGAAGAAGCATACACCGCTCATCGACTGTCCAGATACGGTAGTGGCCGATCAGCCCTTTACGGTGAAATTGAAGGTCGGCGAGCTTCCCCATGTAACGGAAGAGGGCCATTTCATTCAGTGGGCAGAGGTCAAGTTCGGAGAGAACCTTTATGCAAGAATCGAGTTCAGCCCTGTTCTGTCCGTGCCGGAAGCGACCGTAACGTTGAAGAAGAGCTCGAAGCACAGCAAGGGAACGCTGAGAGTTCTGTCGAAATGCAATCTGCATGGACTTTGGGAAGCCTCCAAGGAAATTACCATCACTGCAGGATAAGAACGGGGAAGTTGATCCCAGCAGGATTGCGTTACCAATAAATCATATCAGGAGGAAAGCAAATGACAAAAAAAGGTGAAAACTACAAGTGTGTGACCTGCACGAATGAAGTTAATGTTACAACCGGCGGTGGTGGCACTCTTTTTTGCTGCGGTAAGCCGATGGAGAAGATTGGATAGATATCGGGCCCATCAGGAATATTCCATAGTATAATGGCATATACATTCCGTGAAACGCTGTTAGGCAAGCTAATCAATACATAAGGAGGCACCAGCATGGCATCAAAATCGGACAAGAATCTTAAAGAGGCGTTTGCCGGAGAATCGCAGGCAAACAGGAAATACCTTGCCTTTGCAAAGAAGGCAGAGGCAGAGGGATATAAGCAGGCAGCAAAGCTGTTCAGGGCAGCCGCAGAGGCGGAGACTGTTCATGCGCATAACCATCTGCGGGAGTTTGGCGGCATTAAGTCGACAAAGGAGAATCTTGAGGCAGCCATCAGCGGGGAGACTTTCGAGTTCGAGAGCATGTACCCGAAGATGATCAGTGAGGCAAAGGCTGAAGGCAATGCACTTGCAGAGAGGACCTTTGTGTATGCAAACGAGGTCGAGAAGATCCATGCTGACCTGTACAAGAAGGCGCTTGAGACCCTCGGCAAGAATGCCGAAACAGATTACTATGTCTGCCAGGTCTGCGGCAACACGGTAGAAGACCATGCGCCGGATGAATGCCCGATCTGCGGTGCGAAGAAGCAGGCTTTTAAAAAGATGGACTGAGCTATGAAGATCATCGGATTTCTGGGCAGTCCGAGGGTTGACGGCAATACCGAGCTTCTTCTCAATGAGGCGATAAGGGCCATCCAGGAGCAGGGGCATGAGGTGAAGAACTTCAGGCTCAACCTCCTGAATATCAGACCCTGTCAGGACTGCGGCGGATGTGACAAGACCGGTGTCTGTATCATTAACGATGACATGACCGAAATATACCGGGAGATCAGGGGGGCTGACAGGATCATCCTTGCCTCCCCGATCTTTTTCTTTGGTATGAGTGCGCAGGCAAAGGCGATGGTCGACAGATGCCAGTCTTTCTGGTGCGAGAAATACCTCCTGAAAAAAGCCCTCCCTGAGGGGCAGTACGGCAGGAAAGGACTGCTCATGCTTGTCGGCGGCATGAAAAAAGATATCGGTATCCAGTGCGGGGACGCGACTGCCAAGGCCTTTTTCAGGACCGTCAGCGTTCAGACCCATGAAGTGTTGGGCCTTCTTGGCGTCGACGCCAAAGGTGCTATTTCCGATCATCCGACTGCGCTGAAGGATGCATATGAGGCAGGCAGGAGACTTGTCCTGATGTAAGTGAACGCATAGTCCCTTGTGAGCTGACGGTAGTGCTATAATAATCCATGAAGACTCTTCATCTTCCTGAGGCTGCCGGCATGCTTAATGCCTTTGATCTGCTTAGAATGCCGGCGCTTGTTTTCGATGCTTCCCTGAAGATTGTTTCCTGCAATGAAAACGCCTCTTCGCTCTTTCTCTATTCGGACGACCAAATATCCGGCATGTCTCTTGATGCTCTTATTCTTGCTGACTGTGCGGCGCAAACCTTTGATCAGTCCTGCTCACACACCTCTCAGGGGGGGGCGGGAGTCTATTGCACCTCAGACAGGTTTGTATCTCCCTGTGTCAGAAAAGACGGCATTCAGTTTAATGCAACGATCTCCATAATTCCATGCACCGAGGAGGGCAGCCTGCTCAGGCTTGCCGTCGTTCAGGACGTGCTTATTGATCAGCTCCATGAGAAGATGAAACAGATCGAGTTGATCAACGAACTGAGCGGCATCGTGAACTCAAGCCTGAGCATAGGCACCATATTCAGGATTATGGTATCGGAGATCAGGAAACTCATCGATTATGACCGGGCAAGTCTTCTGCTCTATGACGAGAAGGAAAACAACCTGCTGATCTTTGCTCTTGATACGGACATGCAGACGATCATGAAGAAGGGCGTAAGGGCGCCCATTGAGGAAACGAGTGCGGGCTGGGTTGTAAAGAACAACAGGCCGTGGATCAACCGTGACCTCAACGAGGCAGAATTCATTCTTGACAGAAAACTTCTGCAGGAGGGCATCCGATCTACAATCAGCATTCCCCTGTATCATGACAAGATACTCGGCGTTTTTAATTTTGACAGCGGAAAGACTGCAAACTATTCGGAGAAGGATCTTGATATACTCCTGCCGGTTGCCAAGCACATTTCGATTGCATTGGAGAATGCGCTTCTTTTTGAAGAGCTGTCGCGCGACAAGAAAGAGTGGGAAAAGACCTTTGACGCCATTACCGACATGGTCTGGATCGAAGACAGCAACCGGCGCGTTGTGCGGGCCAACAGGGCAGTCCTTGTCAGGGCCGACCTCAGGGCTGCAGAGGCTATCGGCAAAAGCTGCCGGGAACTGCTGGAACGGGTCGGAGCGCTTGACGAGGAATGCCTCTGCGCAGAGACCAGGGCCGGCAAGAGACCCTGTTTTCGGGAATTAAAGGGAATTGCCGGCAATATCTTTCACTTCTGGACGTATCCTCTTATCGACGATGAGGGGAGGCTCTACTCCCTTGTACATTATCTTAAGGATGTGACGAACCAGAAGCGGCTTGAGCAGCAGCTTATACGCGCAGAAAAACTTGCATCGTTAGGGACTCTTGTGGCCGGAATAGCACATGAGATCAATAATCCCCTGGGCATTATTGCCGGTTATGCCGAGGCGCTTCTCGACCGCGCGGGGGATGAAACGCTCATAGACATCCCTGAGTTCGAGGATTTCCCTGAATATCTCCGGACGATCCATAACGAGATATTCAGGTGCAAGGGTATTCTCAGAAGCCTTCTTGATTTTGCACGGCCGACCGGCGGTACGTTTCGCGAGATCGATATGAACGAACTTATCAAGGAGGTTATTCTTCTTGTTAACCACCGGGCCAAGAGGCTGAACCATAACATAGCGCTCCGGCTTGACCGGGATATTCCGAAGATATTTGCAGATCCGGGAAACCTGAGACAGGTTTTTATGAACATTATTATCAATTCCATGTATTTTACTCCTGAGGGGGGGAGCATTACGATAGCGACCCATATGGATGCTGAGGACAGCCCCTTGCAGTACGAAGCAGGCATCCGGGTTACGATCTCCGACACCGGAGCAGGCATTGAACCGGAAATTCTGGGGAAAGTCTTCGATCCATTCTTCACGACAAAACCGGTAGGGGAAGGAACCGGTCTCGGCCTTTCCATCTGCCACAAGATCATTGAGGAGCATGGCGGCAGTATTGATGCAGTCAGCGATGTTGGCGCAGGCACCACCTTTATCATCAGGCTTCCCGCAAAGGCCGCCCATGATTAAGATCCTCGTTGCCGATGACGAGGAACCGCTCAGAAGGCTCCTGAAAAAGGAGCTTACCAGGAAGGGTTTTTCTGTCGACGTAGCGTCTGACGGAAAGACTGCCCTTGATCTTGCTAAGCAGAATACGTATGACGTCGTTCTCCTGGACATCATGATGCCGGGTGAAGACGGCATCTCGGTCATGAAGAAGCTTAAGACCGATCCTGCTGCGCCTGCGATCATCGTCCTGACCGGAAGGGCTACGGTCGAAACGGCGGTGGAGGCGATGAAATACGGTGCATCCGATTATCTCACGAAACCCTATAAGCTGGACGAACTCGTGATCATCATCAACCGGGCATATGAATTCGGCAGACTGAGCATCAAAACGCAGCTCCTTGAGCAGGAGCTGGTGAGAAAGGAAACCCCCTTCAGGTTTATCAGCAACTCCCGCCAGATGAAAGAGATCCATACGCTGATACAGAAAATTGCTCCTACGGATTCTCCGGTCTTTATTCAGGGCGAAAGCGGCACAGGCAAGGAGCTGGTGGCCAACACGATCTGGCACTACAGCAAGCGAAACTCGGTGCCGATCATCGCCTTAAACTGCGCCACATTTTCTGAGAACCTGATCGAGTCAGAGGTCTTTGGCCATGAAAAGGGGGCTTTCACGAATGCCTATGATACGAAGCACGGCATTGTGGAGGTTGCGGACAAGGGAACGCTTTTTCTTGATGAGATCGCCGAGATGCCGATCGGGCTCCAGGCAAAGCTTCTGCGATTTCTCGATACCGGCGAATTCAGGCGTGTGGGCGGCAATAAGATCATGAATGTGGATGTCCGTGTTCTTGCTGCAACCAACAAGGACCTTCGCGAACTTATACAGCAGGGAACGTTCAGGGAAGATCTATATTACCGGCTTAATGTTATTAATATTACAATACCTCCGCTGAGGGAACGGGCTGAAGATATCAGAGAGCTTGCAGCATACTTTGCGGATAAATATGGACAGAAGCTTTCGAAGCCGATCAGGGATTTCACTCCTGAGGCGTCTGCAGCGCTCAGCAGTTATGCGTGGCCCGGCAATGTGCGTGAACTCGAAAATGTTATAGAGCGTGCCGTAATCCTTTGTGATTCAGATCGTGTAGAACTCAGGGATCTTTCAATTCCGGCCATGCAGGGGACTTCTGCAAAGAATGCCGGTGGATCGCTCGAGGAGATGGAGCGCGACTATATCCTCAGAGTGCTCAGGGAATTCAATGGCAATCAGTCAAAGACGAGCCAGGTCCTTGGCATTGACCGCAAGACTCTTTATCTTAAACTCAGGAAATACGGCCTCAGCGATTACGTGAAAAAGTAGATAAACCCTTCTCAAAAAGCGCTTTCTTTCCCCTTGCCTTTTCGTTATTCATTTCTGTATATTACGCTCATGCCGAAGACGGCAACCATCTAACTGCCAGATAGACGGTTGCCCGTCTTCGGTTTGCGCCGGCAACGATACATTTCCCCATACAACAATGATATTGCCGGGACCCTGAAGAAAAGTGACTGATCTGCCGGGGAGGGCACCATGACTGTACGTATTACTATTAACGGTAAAGGGTATACCGTCGAAGGCAACAAGACCATACTTGATGTTTGCCGGAGCAACGCAGTCTTTGTCCCAACGCTCTGCTACGACGAAAGACTCGACCCCTAAGGCGGCTGAGGCTTTGCATCGTCGAAGTCAAGGGTATGCCAAAACCGCTGACTTCCTGCACCACATTTGTGCAGAAAGGGATGGAAATTGTTTTCGAAAGCGCGACCTTGACTGAACTGCGCAGGACCGTATTATCTCTATAAGCAAACATTGCATTGCCGTTATATCTATTGGTATATTACGACGTGGCCAGGAAGAAACATACCAGTCAACTTGAAAGACCATTTCCTTCCCTGAAGGGCCATATCTGGATCGAGGGGAGCGAAGGTACGTTTCTGGGCTACGGAAGAATAGCCCTCCTTGAGCGTATCCGGGATTATGGCTCGATCACAAAAGCTGCAAAGGCATTAGAGATGTCTTATCGACGGGCATGGGTGCTTATTGATTCAATGAACCGACAGGTGCCGAACCCTTATGTCGTTACCGCTGCAGGAGGAAAGAGCGGGGGTGGGACCCGTGTAACCGAGGAAGGGGAAATGGCAATTGCACTGTTTTGGAAAATCCACGATGACTTTCAAAAATTTCTTGCGGACAAGGATCAGGCAGTGAGAGATATTTTGGTCGGATGTAAAGAAAAGTCTGGAGGAACGAAATGCAAAAAAGGAAGGTAGTGCAGATAAACGGATCAACAGGTTTATTAAAGTGCTTCGCTGTCTTGGCAGTAGTTTTGGCAATGACTGCTTTAACTATCCGGATTTCCGGTGCCGAGCCGCCGCAGCCCCGGAAGATCATGCTGGCCAGCACAATAGGGCCGATTGACGCAGGTATAGTGGGTGCGCTCGAGGCAGCCTTCACAAAAAAGACAGGCATAGCAGTGGAGCATGTTGGAGCAGGAACAGGCCAGGCGCTGAAGAATGCAGAATCCGGAAAGTTCGACCTTGTGCTGGTGCATGCAAAGGCCCTGGAGGAGAAGTTCGTGGCAGATGGCTTTGGCACGAAGCGATATGACCTTATGTATAACGACTTCGTTATCCTGGGGCCCGTAGCTGATCCGGCAAAAATTCGGGGAGAAAAGAGCGCTTCTGTAGCTCTACAAAAAATAGTTAAGTCCGAAGCCATGTTCGTGACAAGAGGAGACAGATCAGGGACTCATATGAAGGAACTTGAGGTATGGAAAAAGGCCGGGATCGAGCCCAAGGGGCCATGGTACATTGTCTTTGAGCAGGGAGCAAAGGGCAATGCCCCGACGCTGGCTTACACGAATGAGAAGCAGGCCTACACCATTATGGACAGGGCCACGTATATCACAATGAAACAAAAGTTAACGCTCCAGATTCTTGTTGAAAGGGATGATATTCTTCTGAATTATATGACGCTAATTCCTGTCAATCCGGTCAAGTTCCCCCAGGTTAATAACAAGGGAGCCCTCGAGTTTGTAGAGTGGCTACAAGGGAGAGAGGCCCAGACACTTATCAGGGATTTCGGAAAGGACAAATATGGCGAGCCGCTCTTCTTCCCCAATTCGCCTGAAGGGAAAAAACTATAAATACCATTTAATAGGAGGTTGTAATATGAAAAAACTTGGATTACTTCTGACTCTTCTTCTGACGTTGTCTCTCGCAGGCAGTGCCTTTGCAGCAGAGATCATCTGCGCATCAACAACCAGTACCGAGAATTCGGGACTCTTTAACCATATCCTGCCGATCTTCGAGAAGAAGACAGGAGTAAAGGTGAAGGTTGTAGCCCGCGGCACAGGCGCTGCCATCGAGATGGGCAAGAGGGGTGATGCTGACGTTGCCTTTGTGCATGCAAAGGAGCAGGAAATGAAGGCTGTTGAAGAAGGGTTCTTTATCAACCGGTCTGATGTGATGTATAACGATTTTGTTATCATCGGCCCGTCTGATGATCCTGCTAAGATCAAAGGAATAAAGTCAACGGTCGATGCATTTAAGAAAATAAGCGGAACATCCCAGTTCGTTTCCCGCGGCGATAACTCGGGTACTCATACCAAGGAACTGTCTATCTGGAAGAAGGCTGGTATTGAGCCAAAGGGCCAGAAGTGGTATCTCGAAGTCGGGCAGGGCATGGAGAAGACCCAGAGGATTGCAAATGAGAAGCGGGCTTACGCACTCACTGATCGCGGTACCTGGCTGGCCACAAAAGATAAAGACAAGCTCGAAATGGTGATAGTCCATGAAGGCGATCCGACGCTTTTCAATCAGTATGGGATCATGGCGGTGAATCCTGAAAAGCATAAACACGTGAAGTACAAAGAGGCGATGGAGTTCGTGAACTGGATTATATCGAAAGAGGGTCAGCAGGCTATCGCCTCGTTCAAGGACAGCAACGGCAACGCGCTCTTTATCCCGAATGCAAAATAGAGTGGACAACCATGTTAGAGATAGAACAGGCAAGCAGATTGATCGGGGCACTCAAAGAATTCGCAGCCAGGGACGCCGGGGAGTCATTCGAGGAGTCTCCGGCTGACAGGTATGATCCGCCCATCCTGTCCTCATGGGATGCCTTGAAGTGGTTCGAACTGATACAGGATTGGGAGATCGTCGATTTTCTCGTTTCTCGTGACAGAGATGCCCGGAGGCTGGTTATCAGCCTCCAGGCATTGCTCATATGGTATGGGCAGGAATATGTTGATGAAATGCATAAACGCCTGCGCGTAATGAGCATCATAAATTGAACATACCGATAATGATAAGAGAGGTCTCCATAAGCCCTCAACTTTTGCCCCGGTTCTTTTGCTACAATAAACGATGAATTCAATACTGGAAGGCTTTAGCAAGGCCTTTTCACTTATCCTGCATCTTGACCGGGAGCTTATGGGCATTATCCTGCTTTCCCTCAAGGTATCCGGATCAGCGCTTCTTGTTGCGACCGCCCTGGCACTCCCGCTCAGTGCTTTCCTCGGTCTCAGGAAATTCCCATTCCGTGGGATTCTT
The DNA here is from genome assembly GCA_016235245.1 of Nitrospirota bacterium. Taxonomy (NCBI): domain Bacteria; kingdom Pseudomonadati; phylum Nitrospirota; species Nitrospirota bacterium. The sequence goes on from JACRLO010000004.1 coordinate 71,652, forward strand.
ATAAGTATCCTTAACACCTTCATGGGCCTGCCCCCGGTGGTTGTCGGACTTTTTGTATATCTGCTTCTCTCCAGGAGCGGGCCTTTTGGGTTCCTGGCGATGTTATATACGCCGTCCGCGATGATCATTGCCCAGACCATCCTTGCCTTTCCGATCGTGGCATCTCTGAGCCACGCAGCGGTCATGGGCGTTGATCCTGTTATACGGCAGGCGGCAACAACACTCGGAGCAACCCCTTTTCAGGTATCGCTTACCGTTATCAGTGAAGCGCGGTACGGGATCATGGCAGCGGTGATTGCGGGCTTCGGCAGGGTCATGGCTGAGGTCGGCGCGATCCTGATCGTAGGCGGCAATATCGCAGGATTTACGCGGGTCATGACAACGACCATAGCACTCGAAACTGACAAGGGAAATTTCGAACTTGCATTGGCTCTGGGAGTCATATTGCTATTGATCTCTCTTACGGTCAACATTCTTCTTCATACTGTGCAGAAAAAAGGCATGACAGGGGGCAATCGTTGAGTCTCAGTCTGCAGGCAGTTGAGATAGTCAAAAGCTATAACGGTAATCCGGTGCTGTGGGGCTGTTCTTGGTCTTTTGCAGAAACGGGGATCTATGTGCTTACCGGTCTCAACGGCTGCGGCAAGTCCACCTTTCTGCGCATATGCGCGCTGCTTGAACAGCCGGATAAGGGAAAGGTCAGGTATCTCGATGGAGCGCATGAGGCCCCGAACGACATCGCCCTGATGCGTAGAGTAACCCTTGTATTACCGAGGGCCGGGCTGTTCAATACGTCTGTGCAGAAAAATGTCTCCTATGGTCTGCGTATCCGAGGCATCTCCGGCAAGGAATCTGCTGACAGGACAGAGAGCGTGCTTGCATTTGTTGGGCTCAGCCATAAGAAAGATCAGAACGCCGCGACCCTCTCAAGCGGAGAAGCCCAGCGGGTTGCGATAGCACGGGCCCTGGTCATTGACCCTGAGGTGCTTTTTCTGGATGAGCCCACCGCCTCTATTGATGAAAAAAATGTCGGGATCATAGAGGATATTATTCTCCGTCTGAAGCAGCGCGGCAAGACTACGGTGATCATGACAACCCATGATCGCGCTCAGGCTGAACGGCTCGCCGACAGATTACTCCTGCTTGATAAGGGCAAGATCGTTTGAGGTAACGTGGCAGGAACAAATAGACCTTGAAAGATCTGGTGCCAACAGCTGAATACCCCTAGTATCTACAGGAAGGCGAAGGACGACGGGAAGATCCTCATGAGTGCGTCCTTCCGGATATCTTTGCCGATGATGACCAACCTGCTGCCGGTGACCGTCTTTTCAAATGGAACGCTTTTGATGTTTGTAAACGACAGATCGAACTGGTAAGGCCCCTGCAATGTGTTCACAAGCGCCTTTGCCCTTACAATGTCGCCGTACTTGCCGAAAGACATATCCTGAAAAAAGTCGCTGAGCCATTCATGGTCAATACTGCCGACCAGTTTGAGAGAGAGCGTGTCAAGCTGGAAATGGGGGACATTCCTGTCTAAGCTCCGTTCTGCATCTGAAACGTTTGGGAGCATACGGTTGGTGATGCAGTTGACGGTGCTGAGAACAATAGCGTTGGGGTTGATCTGTTCAACAGCATGTACCGTTCTCTCTGCGCTCTCCTTTTCGACGAGGTCTGTCTTGTTTACGAGAACTATGTCAGAGTTCGTGATCTGGTCCTTAAAGAACCTTCCAAACGCATCTTCGTGATTGAGGTCGAGGAATTCGGAGGCATCCACGATGCCTATGACCATGACTGCGCCGATCTTCAGGGTCTCAAGCGCTTCCAACACGCCGGAAGGAGAGGCTATGCCGCTCGGTTCTATTATAATATGCTCCGGCGCAAAAGTCTCCCGTATCTTTTCAATCGAAGCGATGAGGTCGAACTTCAGGGTGCAACATACACATCCGCTTGGAAGTTCGATCGATTCAATGCCGTTTGCCGAGAAGATCTCGCCGTCTATGCCTGCCTTGCCGAAGTCATTTACCAGAACAACGGTTTTCCCTTTGATGTTTCCGACAAACTGGCGTATGAAGGTGGTTTTGCCGGAACCGAGCATGCCGCATACGATGGTTGTCTTCATGACCATACTAGAATCAGATCTTCTTGAAAAAGGTGTCATAGGGATACTTTCTTACATAAATAAGAAACTCATCCATGATATGGGAAAGATGCTTTCTGACAGGAAGAATCAGCGAGAGGTCTCTCTGGATATTTCCTTCCCTGAACGTTGCCGATTTCAGGCGTCCATCTGCTACTTCCCTTTGGATGGCCCATTTTGAGACAATCGAGACACCGATGCCAGCCTCAACAGCCTCCTTGATCGAGGCTGTGCTGCCCAATACTAAAGCAATATGCATATCGTGGATGCTGATTCCATGAACAGCAAAATATTCCTCAATCTTCTGCCTTGTGCCTGACCCTTCTTCTCTGAGGATGAACGGTTCTTTTAATATGTCAAGAATCGAAACCGCTCTCTTTTTTGCCCATGAATGATCCGGTGGGACAATGAGAACCAGGTCGTCGGACATTATGGTCTCTCTCTTGAGCTTTCCCCCCATGCATTCTCCGGCCACCAACCCGAAATCAATAAAGCCAGACTTCACAAGCTCCTCTATTTTCTTTGTGTTCCCGACCATCATGCTGATCTTTACTTTAGGATGTTCCTTTTTGAAGGCGATGATCACCCTGGGGAGGACGTGGTTGCCAATGGATGTGCTGGCACCCAGAGTGAACCCTCCTTTCATCGCACCGGATATCTTTCTCATATCTTTTTCTATATCGTTATAATGCTCCAGAATATGTTTTGCCTGATGATAGAGGGTTTCACCTGCAAGGGTTAAATTGATTTCTCCCCCGGTTCTGTCAAAGAGCTTTGTCTCGAAGAATTCCTCAAGTGCTTGTATTTGAAGGCTGACTGCTGGCTGGCTGAGATGGGCAATTTTTGATGTTTTCGAGAAGCTCCGGGTTTCTGCAACGGTGCAAAATAGTTTCAGCTTTAAGTTCATGTAAATAGAATAGCAGAAAGCCCATTTAATTTGACTATAGAGCAATAAGGTCTGTGTTTTATAAACTGCCTCGCAAGTACAATACATTATTACATGCAAAGCAAGTCTGCAGATGGTCTGTAAAGGAGTATTTTATATGAATGAGACTAGGATAAAAAAAGTATTGATTGCAAACAGAGGCGTTCCAGCAGTTCGTATTATGCATACCTGCAGGGACCGGAAGATCGGAACGACCGCAGTGTACAGCACGCCTGACAGGCTTGCCCACCACGTATTTATGGCTGATACTGCAGTTCATATCGGAGAGGCTCCGCCTGCGGAGTCGTACCTCAATATGGACAGGATCATTGACGCTGCACTGCGGAGCCATTCTGACGCAGTGCATCCAGGGTGGGGTTTCCTTGCTGAAAACCATCTCTTTGCACAGCAGGTGGTTGATGCAGGCCTTGTCTGGATAGGGCCTTCTCCGCAGGTCATAAGGATAATGGGCGACAAAATAGAGGCAAAGGTAATTGCCCGCAAGGCTCATGTTCCTACGATCCCGGGAATCAGCAATGTAACAGACATTAACCAGATCAGAAGATGGATGAACGAAGAGCAGGTGAGTTTCCCGGTCATGATCAAGGCGTCAGCCGGCGGCGGCGGAAAAGGCATGCTCAAGGTGGAGACTGATGACCAGCTCAGCCAGGCTCTGAGTCAGGTGAAGTCAGAGTCAAAAAAATCCTTCGGTGATGAGACGGTACTTGTCGAAAAATATATCGAGCGCGGAAGGCATATCGAGGTGCAGATCGTTGCTGATGCACAGGGCAATGTGGTCCATCTCTATGAAAGGGAATGCACGCTGCAGAGGCGCAATCAGAAGATCATCGAGGAGGCTCCGTCACCGTCGCTTGATGGTGGCCTGCGGCAGGAGATCTGTTATACTGCGGTCCGTCTCATGCGCGAGATCGGATACACCACAGCAGGGACGGTTGAGTTTATCTTTGACGCGCCTACAAAGAAGTTCTACTTTCTTGAGGTCAATACCCGGCTTCAGGTAGAGCACGGTATCACCGAGCTTATTACGGGACTCGATATTGTGGGCATCATGCTCGACGTTGCAATGGGTAAGCCCCTGCCGTTCAAACAGACTGACATCCATCCTAACAGGTGGGCACTTGAGGTGAGACTGAATGCTGAAGACCCCAAGAACTTCAGCCCTTCTTTCGGCAAGGTCACCCGACTGCAGGTACCGATGGGTCCAGGAGTTAGGGTCTCATCAGGCGTATACGAAGGAGCTGATATACCGCCCTATTATGATTCACTCTTCATGCTGCTTATGACAGCAGGGGCTGACAGAGATGATGCCATACGGGCGATGGACCGCTCACTTTCGAGGAACCTCAGAATCCAAGGAGTGAAGACCCTTGCGCCTTTGCTGCTAAGCATTATCCGTCATCCTTCTTTTATCTCGGGTGAATTTTCGACCCGCTTTATCGAAGAGCATATGGACGAACTGATATCCATGTTCAGGGACGAAAGCAGCGAAGACGAGGCTCTTAAGGTTGCCAGGTATGTTGCGGAGATATCCGCCCTTGGCCCTCAGTCCTGGATGTGAGGGCAAAAACAATGGAAAACAGGAAAAAGGAAATGGGAAATACAATCTTTGCAAAGCCGGGTATGACGCCAAAGGAGATTGTTGCTGCCGTAAGTGCTCTTAAGGGCGTATGTTTTACGAACGTGGGTATGCGGGATGCCGGACAGTCGGATTTCAAGAACCGCCATCGGATCTACGACCTCAAGACCCTTGCACCGGATTACAATGATATGGGTCTTTTCAGTGCCGAATGTCACGGCGGCGCCCGTTGGCACGTCGGCATAATGAACAGACGAGAGAGCCCTGTTGAAGAGATCGCGATCTTCAGGGAACTGATGCCTAATGTGCTGCTCCAGACACTTATACGGGAAACAAATCTCTTCGGATATCGCCCGTATCCGAAGAATATCATCGAATATGTGGTGGCAAATGTGGATATTGACGTCTGGAGGTGCTTTTCATTCCTGAACGATGTGCGGAATATGCGCTCGGTTGCAGAAGTCGTAATGAAGAGAGGAAGGCTTTTCGAGCCGACCATATCCTTCACTTCTGCAGACTGGACAACAAACGATTACTATCTTTCCGTTGTTAGAGATATTGTGGACCTCTGCTCAGGCACCGACGAGATTGTTCTATGTATTAAGGATATGGCCGGTGTGGGTGACATCAAGCGGATAGGCAGCCTCGTTGATGCCATCAAACAGAAATATCCGGACCTTGTTCTGCAATATCATCGTCATATTACGGACGGCCTTGCCATTCCCGCGCTCCTTGCTGCAGCCCAGGCAGGAGCAAAAATATTCGACGTGCAGGAAGACTCCCTTGTCCGTTTCTACGGACATTCGCCAATCCTGAGCGTGCAGGCCTATTTTGAAGAATCCGGCATTGCGGTTCATCTCAACAGGGACGAAGCGGAAGAGGCAGTTGACGAAGCGGAAGAGGCAGTTCAGAAGGTGCGAGAATGGATCGGCCATTATGAATGGGCCGAGTCGCCGTTTAAAGGCTTTGATCACACGGTCACATGTCACAGGATGCCTGGCGGTGCCTTCCCAAGCTCATTTGAACAGGCGGAGAAGGGCGAGTTCCTCCATCTCATGCCTTCGATCCTGAAGGTCATGTCACTTTATAACAGGATCGTAAAGTATTTTGATGTTACGCCCGGTTCGCAGATAACCTGGGTCACCTGCAGCGGTATTGTAAATCGATATGCCAAAGAGAGAGGCGACGCCGGAGTAAGGCATGTCATAGACCTGCTTGAACGTTTTGTGGTCGAAAAGGCTCAGGATCTCGATGCCATGACCGAAGCTGAGCAGCAGGAACTGCTTATGCTCTTCAGAAATGCCCCGGGCGATTTCAAGAACCTGCTCCTTGGCAATTACGGCAGGCTGCCGATGGGGTGGCCTGACGCATGGGTATACCACAGCACATTCGGTGACGAGTGGGACAAAAAAATATCTGAACGGAAAGAACTGTCTCCCCTGGATTCGCTTGATAATGAGAATATTCAGACTCCGAGGAAAGAGCTTGCGGAACATATAGGCAGGATTCCTACGCAAGAGGAGTTTATCCTTTATCTCATGCATCCCAAGGATGCGCTCAGCATGATCGGGTTCAGGGATACGTTCGGTGAAGCTCCGCTTGTTCTGCCTACGGACGTTTGGAGAAATGGGCTCAGAAAGGCCGGCGACAGCGTTGATTTCGAGTTGAGAGGCAAACCTTATACCATAGAACTTGTGTCCATCGGGGCCGAGCACGAAGGTGTAGTTCATGTTGTGATGCGCGTCAACAACAAGACGAGAGTCTATTCTGTTGATACCCCACGCGCGAAGAAGATCGAGATACGCATGGCAAAAGGGCCTGCTGATATTGGAGCGCTGATCAACGGCAACATCTGGAGGATCGGCAATCCCGAGCGCGGCATTATCAAGGCCGGAGATATCGTGCATAAGGGAGAAGAGATAGCAAACCTCGAGGCAATGAAGATGGAGAACGCGATCATATCGCCGTTTGAAGGGCAGATATCTGAAGTCTGCGTGAAACTGAACGACACCGTTTCGGAGGGGCAGCTTCTTTTTGTTATTGAGAAGACCGGTGTGTGATAAGAAATGAAAGATATTATTAAGCTATTGAACAATAATAGAGCATGGGCAAGCCGGGTCAAGGCCGAGAATCCGAACTTTTTCCTCAGGCTCGAGAAGCAGCAGCGGCCGAAATATTTATGGATCGGCTGCTCTGACAGCAGGGTGCCTGCAAACCAGATAACCGGACTGCTCCCCGGCGAGGTCTTTGTGCACCGGAATATCTCGAACCAGGTTATTAATACAGATATGAACCTGATGTGCGTATTGCAGTATGCGATCGAAGTACTGCAGGTGAAACATATCATTGTCTGCGGTCATTACGGGTGCGGCGGAATAGAAGCGGTCATGAATAACAGGATCAATGGCCTGCTGGAGCATTGGCTCGAAAATGTGAAAACCAGAATGCCGAAACAGGGAACAATAACGGGCGATCGAATGTGTGAGCTGAATGTGATCGCACAGGTCAGGAATCTGTCGAATAATACGATTGTGCAGAAGGCATGGCAGAAAGGAAGAGATCTGCATATTCACGGTTGGATATATTCGATTGCAAATGGGTTGATCAAGGACCTGAAAGTGTCTCGGCATGGGCTGAAGGATGTACCTGCCCAGCGGTCACGCTAAATAAACCCTCTCCGGCTGCTGCATTTTGTATTGACAGGAGCACCTGCAAACAAATAAGATAAAAAAAGTAAAGGGGAGTAGCTGTAACAGTGGCTATCGTCAACACGGCATAAGCCCGGTACCACTGGTTAGATAACACTAACAGGCAAGACCTTTACCACGACACGTACTGTCGTGGTAAAGGTCTTTTTATTTTGGCGGAGTCCGGGTGAAAGCATGGGCTGGCAGGATATTCGGAATGAGCTTTGAGTCCTGCCGGTTCAGTGATAAGATTGTGCTGAGGATGCATCGAGTGCAGGAACGGTCCTGATAAAAACGAATTAAAGGAGAAAACAGGTATGAAACAGTTTCTGATTGTACTTGCATCTTTTGTTGCCCTGAGCAGTGTTGCTTTTGCCGCGGAAGTCAAATACACAACTCATATCAAGCTGCTTTTTGAACAGAAGTGCGAGGCGTGTCATGGGAGCGATGCTCCGGAATACGCGGACTTTAAAAAAGATAAGGAGAAATACGCCGGTTTGTTCAAGGGACCGAAGATGACAGGATATGCGAATCTTGTTTTTTTTACGGGATGGCCTGATACCGGAGCGTTGATGCGCAGACTTGATGATGGTGCGAATACGAAAGACAGGAAGCCTGGCAATATGTATCAGTATTTGGGTGCAGATGATGCCGAACGCGTGAAGAATTTGAAGCTCTTCAGGGACTGGGTTGGCAACTGGGTGCTGAAGCGCTGGCCCGATATGACCAAAGAAGATCTGAACGGAATAACGGTCAAATATTGATGACCGCTGATCAGCCATGACTATGCAGTGTCATCAGAAGAGTATTGATGAGGTTTCCGAATATCTCGGCACGTCCCTGCAGGGGCTCACTGCTGAGGAGGCTGCAAAACGGCTGCACGAATATGGGCCGAATGAACTGACAGAGAAAGCAAAGAAGACCGCACTCATGATGTTCCTTGATCAGTTCAGGGACTTTATGATCCTTGTCCTGATCGCTGCCGCTGTCATCTCGGGTTTTATCGGAGAAATATCGGACACGGTTGCCATCATTGTTATCGTTGTCCTTAATGCGGTCATCGGCTTTATTCAGGAATACCGGGCTGAACAGGCGATGGCAGCACTCAAAAAAATGTCGGCGCACTCTGCGGCCGTGATCAGGGACGGTGTGCCGGCAATGATCCCTGCCTCCGAGCTCGTACCCGGAGACCTGATCATTCTTGATGCCGGAAATGTGGTGCCTGCTGATATGCGGTTGATAGAGTCTGCCAGACTCAAGGTGGAAGAAGCAGCGCTTACCGGCGAATCAGTCCCGACAGAAAAGCATATTGCGCCGTTGCATGACGAACACCTGCCCCTCGGCGACAGGACCAATATGGCATATAAAGGGACCTTCGTTACCTATGGCCGAGGCCGTGGCATCGTATCGGCAACAGGCATGGATACCGAGTTGGGCAAGATTGCGGCGATGCTTCAGGGAGAAGAAGAAGGGAAAACACCACTCCAGAGAAGGCTTGCCGGCTTCGGCCGAAGGCTTGCCCTCGCCGTTTTGGCAATCTGTGCCATTGTTTTTATCATCGGCATCATACGGGGGGAAGAACCTCTGCTGATGCTTCTCACTGCCATTTCCCTCGCTGTTGCAGCCATACCTGAGGCCCTTCCGGCGGTGATAACCATTTCGCTTGCACTTGGGGCGAAGAAACTGGTCAAGCAGAATGCACTGATACGGAAACTTCCTGCTGTTGAAACGCTCGGATCTGTTACGTACATCTGCTCTGACAAGACCGGGACTCTTACCCTGAATAAGATGACCGCTGAAGAGATCTATGTTGATGGTGAAATAGCCAGGGGTGCAGAACAGCTCTCGGCCCTCAGTTCCCGGTTCCCGACCCTTTTTATGGCCCTTGCCCTGAGCAATGATGTCCGTACGGATGGATCAGGCAACATGATTGGTGATCCGACCGAAGTGGCACTCTATGCGGTTGCCCGGGAAGCGGGCTTCGACAGGAAGATGCTGGATGAGGCATATGTCCGGGCAGCAGAGATCCCCTTTGATTCTGACAGAAAACTTATGACAACAATACATGAGGCGGGGTTTAGGGAGCAGTCTCCTTCGGCGACCCGCTGGGGCGGGGGGGTAGGGATTAGTGACAGACAAACTACTAACACCCAATCCCAAGTCCCCAATCCCAGGTTTATCTCTTTCACCAAGGGTGCGATCGATGTGCTGATTGACAAGTCCTCTCTGATGCTGACATCGGCGGGGATGATACCGATCAACAGGGAAGAACTGCATAAGGTTAACAACAGGATGGCTGCAGACGGATTACGGGTGATCGGCGTCGCGATGCGGCAATGGGAGACCCTGCCCGAAGAACTCGGCTCGGATGCTGTCGAGAGCGAACTGATAATCCTCGGTCTTATCGGCATTATGGACCCGCCGCGGGAAGAGGCAAAAGAGGCGGTGAGACTATGCAAGGCAGCAGGCATCAAGCCTGTGATGATCACGGGCGATCATCCCCTGACTGCACAGGCCATAGCAAGACGATTGGGTATTCTGGACAGTGAAACAAAGTCTGTCATCACCGGCCGCGAACTCGATAAGCTGTCCCTGGAGGAGTTTGAGGAGCGGGTCGAGCATATACAGGTCTATGCAAGGGTTGCTCCTGAGCAGAAACTGAAGATCGTGAAGGCGCTTCAGGACAGAGGCCAGTACGTTGCCATGACAGGAGACGGGGTAAATGATGCCCCTGCCCTGAAAAGGGCTGATATCGGTGTTGCCATGGGCATTACCGGGACTGATGTGTCGAAAGAAGCTTCACACATGATACTGCTTGACGATAATTTTGCGACCATTGTAAAGGCCGTGCGCGAGGGCAGGAAGATCTATGACAATATCAGAAAATTCATCAAGTATCTGCTTACTACAAATTCAGGTGAAATATGGACCCTTTTTCTTGCGCCGCTGGTCGGCCTGCCCATCCCTCTGCTGCCGATCCATATCCTCTGGATAAACCTGGTTACTGATGGGCTGCCCGCCCTTTCGCTTGCCGCAGAGCCGGCAGAGGGCGATGTTATGAGCAGGCCGCCGCGCAGGCCTGATGAAAGCATCTTTGCCCACGGTCTTGGTGCACATGCCATATGGGTCGGTCTGCTCATGGCAGGAGTTGTTCTCGGTGCCCAGGCCTGGGCGATCAGGACCGGCCACAGCCACTGGCAGACCATGGTCTTTACGATCCTCTGTCTCACGCAGCTTGGACATGTGCTTGCCATTCGGTCGGAGAAACAGTCGCTCTTCATTATGGGGGTGCTGTCTAACCGGTATCTGCTTGGTGCGGTGCTGCTTACCTTTGCGCTCCAGATGGCCACGATATATATTCCGGTCCTGAACATGATCTTCAAGACCGAACCTCTCACCTGGCAGGAACTGCTGATTGCTTTGGCACTGTCGTCGATCGTCTTTGTTGCGGTCGAGATCGAGAAGCTGCTGAGACGGCGCAATATCATCTGACCTGCGGCCAATTTCCAATTCTGCTTTCTCTCTCCCTGTGATATTATTTATCAGCATCACAGATAAAGGAGAGACAGAACATGAGCACAAAACGCGATCTTAAAGAAATTGTCGCAACAAGAATTGAGTTTTTTAAGAGAAAGCCTGACGCTGCGATCTATAAGCCGAAGGTATCGTCAAAGCATATCAGGAACCTGTATACCGAGACACAGGTGAGAGAACACCTCGTGAAGTCTGACTATGCAGAGGCGGCAGGAGGAGAGAACCAGGCGCCCAATCCAATTGAGCTGCTTCTTTCAGCCTTCGGTGCCTGCGTTGAGGCCGCCTTTTACGAGTTTGCATTACACGAAGGCCTCACCATAACGTCGCTTTCTGTGGATGTGGAAGGTACGCTCGACCTGCGGGGTCTCTTCATGATCGATGATATAAACGCCGGCTTTAAGGATGTGAAGTTCATTTTCCGCATCGAGAGCCCTGATGACGAGGCACGGGTCCGTGCTCTTGCAGAGAAGGTGATCGCCCATTGTCCGGTCGTGGACAGCCTGAAAAAGCCGACCCCGGTTTCCGGAGAGATCGTAATTAACGGGTAGGTGCAGCATGAGCCGCAGCCTCGATGCGGGTGAGAAAAATAAGGCTGGAAGTCTATTCCAGCATCTTCAGCAGTGCCATTGTGGGGACAAGATCCCCCCCTTCTTCTGATTTTACATATTCATAAAAATCGCACTGCCCGCACGTCCTGTATTTTTGTGCGAAGGTTCCATGAACAGTGCCTCCGCAAAGAGTCCCGGCAACAACCCAGCATCCCCGGCCCGCACTCATGCCATCATGTATATTATCCAGTCGCAGGTTAGTAGTGGCCGGACAGACCCCCAGTTCAGAAGCACTCTCTCCGCCAAGCTCCCGTCCGCATTTTTTGAACTCCCAACAATTAAGCTTCCGATCATCCGAAGAGTCACTATCAGCCTCTGTCACAATTAAGCACCTCTCGTTTTAATTTCTCTATTCCGCAAAAAACGGATCTGTGTTTCTCTGAGGACGCTCCTCAGCGGTGACTCCAAATCCCCATAAAAAAAATCCCAATCTCCTGAGAGAATGGGATTTAGATACTATATCCAATCACCGCTTCGGCAACCCTGCTGTCCATTTCTGGACCAGTGGCTTTGCGTCCTACCCTCTCAGATAGTTTGCTATTATCGATGGTCTGTATTTCTGAGCAATTTTATCCCAATTCATTTAACGGTGTCAATGCAGATTATTAGTAAATGATAGCAGCCTGCCGGACCTGCCGCACTTCAGATTGCCGGGACAGGTCAGCCGTACCTATTTCTTGGGGAAATATTTTACGTTGCCTATGTTTTTAAAATTTGCATCCTGAGTCCAAATGGTGGCATTGAATTCCTGATGATTTTCAATGAGATTGACGGGTAACAGGGATGTTTCTTTTGTCACCTACTCTTTGAAAGTGACCGTGGTCAGTAAACCTGCTGACACATAATCATTGAGTTTTTTGTATACTATGCTGTCTGTCATGACTGGCCGGGATTTAGGGAGGAAAAGTGCATATAGGAGTGATCGGAAGCGGATATGTAGGCCTTGTGACCGGCGCGTGCTTTGCTGAATTTGGCGTTGCCGTGACCTGTATTGACAAGGACGAAAAAAAGATCAGGGCGCTGAAAAAAGGCGAAATCCCCTTTTATGAGCCGGGCCTGAGTGATCTCGTAAAGAAGCATATCAGCAACGGCAGGCTCAAGTTCTCTACGCGTATTCAGGAAGCGGTTGATCCCTGCCTGGTTATCTTCATAGCGGTCGGCACACCTCCACGGGGTGACGGGTCTGCGGACATGCGCTATGTGGAAGCCGTTGCAGAAGAGATAGCCCAAAGCATCAGGGGATACAAGGTTATCGTAACCAAGAGTACGGTGCCGGTCGGCACGGGCGCGCGTCTCAGGAAAATCATCTCAAAGAGGCTCAAGGAACAGGTGGACTTTGATATCGTCTCCAACCCCGAGTTCCTCAGAGAAGGCTCGGCGATCGAGGATTTCATGCGGCCCAACCGGGTCATTATCGGAGCCTCGAGCCCGCAGGCCGTTGCGATCGTAAAAGACCTCTACAGCCCGCTCTATCTTATCGAGACTCCTTTTGTTATTACGAACGTAGAGACTGCGGAACTGATCAAATACGCCTCGAACTCGTTCCTTGCCGTAAAAATTTCTTTCATTAACGAGATGGCAGGCCTCTGTGAAAGGGTCGGGGCTGATGTGCATATGGTGGCTAAGGGCATGGGACTTGACCAGCGGATTGGCTCCAAATTTCTCCATCCAGGCCCGGGCTACGGAGGTTCCTGTTTTCCCAAGGACACGCGGGCTTTGCTGACTATCGCGAAAAACCATAACATGGAACTCGGCATTGTGAAGTCGGCTGTTCACGTAAATGACCATCAGAAGAAGCTTGCTTTTGAAAAGATCCGTGACGGGCTCGGGAAGCTTGCGGGCAAAACTGTGGCAGTACTCGGTCTATCTTTTAAGCCCAACACCAATGACATGCGAGAGGCGCCGTCCATATTCCTTGTCGAACAGCTGCTCAAGGCAAAGGCAAAGGTGAGGGCATACGATCCCATCGCGATGGATGATGCAAGGGCTATATTCAAGAGCACGATACGATATGCAAAAAATCCCTATGACTGCATGAAGGGTGCTGATGCGGTTGTGATTGTGACTGAATGGAACGAGTTTCGGAGCCTTGAACTTATGAAGGTCAAGGCCCTGCTTAAAACGCCGTATTTTTTCGATCTCAGAAATATTTATGAGCCCGCAAAAATGCGAAAGTTGGGGTTTAAATATTCCTGCATTGGCAGAAATTAGAGACTATGGTATTATTCATTGACGCTTTTTTTGAAAGTTGTTTCTTGCGCCGAACAAAATTATTGTTTGTTGATTCGGGCGATTAGCTCAGCGGGAGAGCACTCCCTTCACACGGGAGGGGTCGGCAGTTCGATCCTGCCATTGCCCACCATAACAGGCTGAAAGAAGATCTTGAAATATAAGGTTTTCTTTCAGCTTTTCTTTTGTCCTTACCTGTTCTTGCCATCTCGTGCTTCCAATTGTACCCTTAATTGTGTCTATCAAACCGTGGGAACTCCGCCGGGATATCCACGCGTATAGGGTTCGCAAGGGATCTGGGAATTAATAATAATTAAACGAAATGGGTGATATCTCTCAGTCCTGACACAAAAAGAGGCCTTACGCATATTCTTGACGGGCTACCGGGCCATCTTTCCTGGCTTTTTTCTGGCATGAGTCATGCATTACTAATTCTATGCTTAATAGGCCTTATTCTAATCTTATATTGACTATAGTCTTCTTCTGTATGTTTCCATATGGAGTCGTATCAGTATTCGCAGAGCTAAGGTCTGGCGAAACACTCTTCAAAAAACACTGCGCCGTATGCCACCCCAACATCAGCAAACTGCAGAAGATAAGGAGTATTGTTGAGGGGATGAGGAATCCGCTGCCTTTCATGCCAGCGTTTGACAAGGCAAAGATACCCGATGAAGATGCAATTGAGATCGAAAACTACATTATAAAATCAACACCAAAGCAGGGCAATGGTCGACAGGTCAAAAAGAGAGAAACCGAGACTGAGCGCAGTATCAACAACTATCGGGAGTAACTCACTTTATGATATTGATCGCGGAGGTTGACACCTTCAGGAAGAACATCTTCTAACTGTTAGAGAAGTGGATCGAGGAGTCTCTGCCCTGACATATTGCTTTTTGACTGAACTGAGACCCATTGATGTAATTTCTTAATAGCCATGCCGCTGTTTATTACATTGCGGGATATCTCAACTCCATTCTTAATGCTGTTGCACTTGCCAGCCACGTAAAGAATAGCGCCTGCGTTGAGGCAAACAAAATTTATACATGCCTCATGCTCCTTGCCAGAGAGCACAGAAAGAAACTTGGCAGATTCCTCTTCGATGCTTCCAGAAAAAGCAATTTCAGAAAACTTGAAGGTCTTAATTCCCGCATGTTCTGGCATAAAAGAGTACTTCTGTACCTCAGTTTCGGTAAATTCATGGATAATGGTTTCACCACATGGTGAGATTTCGTCCATGCCCAGTCCTGAGTCACTATCGATACCATAAACAACCATGCCCCTTTGGTATCCGATTTTCTGCATAACCTCAACTACGCTCGGCATAACAGAATCAGAGTAAACGCCGCGTAGCCCAAGGGTTGGACGTGCAGGATTGGCAAGGGAGGCCGCAATGTTCAATGTAGAACCGAAGCGTATCTGGCTCAGAATCCTGCCAAGTGCTCCTGGATGGACATGGGAACTCATGCCATTAAACAGACCGATACCAACTTCTCTAATGCTGTCCTCCACCACACTGACTTCACACTCAACATCAACCCCCAATGATTCAAGAATATCCACTGTGCCGCATTTTGACGTAAGTGCTCGTGCGCCATGCCTTGCCATCGGGATACCACATGCTGCTGCTACTATGGCTGACGCGCTGCTGACATTAAACGTTTTTAGCCGGTCCATGCCGGTGCCGGAGTTGTCAAACAGCCCAGATGGAAGATCGCCTTTTGTATGAATTGTATCAATCTCGTCAATGGCTTTCCATGCCGCCACTATCTCCTCTGCGGTTTCTCCTTTGGATGCAAGTGCAGCAAGAAAGGCCCCCTGTTGAAGGTCAGGCTGGCGATTCTCAAGCACATGCTTGAACATTTGGTATGTTTCCTTTCCCGTTAAATTTTCCCCTTGTATGAGGCGTTGAATCCCCCGCCCAAAATCAGCAATTGCAGTTGCATCCATATTTTGCCTCCTGATTAAAATTATGGGTAAAGCAGTATTTTCATGCCTTCGCGGCGTTCTACGAGACCAAGCGCTGCATCAAGCTCGGCAAGCGGCATTTTGTGAGAGATCATATCCTTTACATCCAATTGCCTTGTACCTATCATTTTCAGGGCCTGCACACCGTGGCGGTAACTACACCCATACGCCCCAATAATGGTCTGTTCAAGGTAATGCAGGTGATTGAAATCAACTGAAAGAGATGAATCATCTTTTGCAAGTCCCGAAAAAACAACCAGCCTGCCACGAGGACCAAGCCCTCCCATTGCCTCCATGTAGGCATTCTTGTCTCCAACGGCAACAAATGCCGCATCAAGATCTTTATCGTGCAGTTTTTCAGACCCCTCAGCAATAAGTCTTCTTCTCGGGTCTTTCTCTATGACTACGGATTTTGCTCCAAGGGCCTTTACTGCACGGCTTAAAAGAGTGCCAGCAGGCCCAGCTCCCCATATGCCGACCTTCTCACCTTCTTTTACTGCTGCGAGCTCTATAGCATTCAGGCAACACGAGAGAGGCTCTGTAAGGATGGCTTCCTCATCCAATATCTCAGAGGGAACTGGGGTCAGACTCTGAATAGGTGCAACCACGTATTCGGCGAATCCCCCGTCGCGATGAAAACCCATGATCCTCATATCCGCACAAAGATTACCCGCTCCGCTTTCGCATGTCTTGCATCTTCCGCAGCTTATCCCGGGGTAGATATATACCCTTTGCCCGATATTGATCTCTGAAGTTTTACTGCCAAGGGCCTCCACCGTGCCTATGACCTCTTCTCCCGGCACCCTGGGAAGGGTCAAATCCCTATGCCCAACCCTAATAATTTTAAGGTCTGTCCTGCAAAGCCCGGTTACGGTCACCTTGACAAGTGCCTCGTCACTTGCTGGAGTGCGAACAGCAATATCTCCATAGACAAACGAACCAATCTCTTCAATCCATACTGCCTTCACCTGCTCACCTCCAAATAAAAAAGAGGCCCAATGGAAGATAAGCTTCCATCGGACCTCTTTACCATCAAGTGCCGTATTTACATCCGTCTCAACACGTCTTCTGGCTTATGGGTCAACCACCATGGGCTGCGCCTTCCCGGCAGTGTGATTTCTGCCAGTGGCCTAGATGCAGCCGGTGTCACCAATTACAGCGGCGGGACCACCACGGATTCTAACCGTGTTCCGTATTGTTAAGACAGTAGAATTATATGGTCAGCATGAATCAATGTCAAATTTCTCTCTCTCCTGCTATAACATATGTGCTAATATCCTTCCATGAATTGCTGTCCTATGAAAATTGATGCTGGCGGCCGATGATTTAAAATCAGACTTATTCTTGTCTTTGTGTCTATTCGTTGTTTTTGTCATTGGCGGGGCAATAACTGCCAGTATGAGACATAGAACTGTTCGCTTATTATTCTCATGATGCCCGATAGCCCCATAAGATGGATTATTGCCGCTCCTATCCTGTTGCTCGGCCTTGTCGGGCACGTGCTCACGTTAGCGGTCTGCGTCTCAATAATTCGTCAGTGCCTCACCCGTAAGACTTTTCGTCCAACATCCGGGTTGCCTTTGGTCGGTCCGCTGTTCTTTGCCTTGTCATACGTGGTAATTAGGTCGTCAATGGTCTTATGGCTTGCGGCACTGCTCCTGGTGCTAGAGCTGCTATTGGGGGGCATAACCGGCCTCGTCATACGAATAAGCGGGGCTGAACCTAAGAAGAAAGACTCTGTTTAGAACCCTTTGAACATCACACTGTTAACTAATAAGACTTTCCTGCCAGCTACGGCTAGCTCCACAGCGCAAGGATATCAACGGTTCTTGTTCAGTTTGCGGTGATCGGGATGCAGGAAGGGTCAGCGGCAATCATGTCTTCTATGACTGACATCGCTTCTTTTACATATGAATCGTCAGAGACCGTTTTGAGAAAGTCCTGCCTTTTTTCTTCAGGCGTCCTGGCTTCGTTGTCCGGCTTAGGCCGGCTTAAGGGTGTTTTGATATCTTTTTCTTTCTGTCTGCGAGATTCCTCTATTTCTCTGCGCACGTCTTCTATATTCAATGACCTGACTGTATTTTTTTTCTTTTCTGCAAGTCGTGTGGTCTCTTTTTCCATGTCGTTAAATTGCTGGCTCGATTTCACCCTTGTGCGGCTTTTCTCCCGCAGGGCAGACATGGCAGGCCTGCATTTTGGCCATGGTGTATAGGCAGCAGGCTTGACAGAGTCCCACGGTAAGGCAAAGTCAAGATATTGCTCTCCGGTCCTGAGGCCGCTTATTACGTCTGGCAGTACGATGTCAGGCACTACTCCGCGATATTGCGTGGAGTCGCCGTTTACGCGATAGAACTTCTGGATCGTAAGTCTGAGTGCGCCGAGAGGTTTGTATGCTTCCATGTTCTGGAACGGGATCTTATTGTCAAGGTCGATGATTGTCTGGACGGTTCCCTTGCCGTGAGTATGCTCTCCGCCCATAATAACGGCGCGGCCATAGTTTTGAAGTGCGCCGGCCAATATTTCAGAGGCAGAAGCACTGATCGTATTGACCAGTATTACCAACGGTCCGTCATAGACAATCTCCGGCTGGTCGTCTGACAAGGCTGTTATCCGGTCATTACCGCTCTTGACCTGCACAACAGGACCGGTTTCGATGAAGAGCCCGGCTATTTTTACTGCGTCCGTCAGCGCGCCGCCCCCGTTATTTCTGAGGTCTATGATAAGCCCTTTAATATTTTGAGCCTTGAGATTGGCGAGCTCAGCACTGACATCGTCCGTTACATTGCGTACTTTACCGCCGCTGCCAGATCCTTCGAAATCACGGTAAAAGGAAGGGATTTTGAGATAACCGAATGTATCGCCCTTTTCGTTGTTCTTAATGACAGCACTTTTTGCAAAGGTTTCCTCAATCTGGATAACATCGCGAACAATCGATATGGTCAGCATCTTATCATCAGGTTTTTTGATCGTGAGCCTGACTTCAGTCCCTTTTTTCCCCCGGATCAGCTTGACAGCATCCTGTACCCTCATGCCGCTGATGGGGACAGACTCGTTGGCCCCTTCAGCGACTTTAAGGATAATATCTTCAGCCTGAAGCTGCCCTTGTCTTGACGCAGGGCTTCCGGCGATAATGGCTACGACTTTTATCTGGCCTTCGTCCTCCTTAAGCGTTGCGCCAATCCCTTCAAGAGAGCCCCGCATGCTGATATCGAAATCCTCCTTATTCGTGGGAGGCATATAGTCTGTATGCGGATCGAATGCATGAGCCACAGCATTTAATAAACGCTCGTAGTGTTCATTTTCTTTTTCGCGGATTATTCGTGAAAAAAATTGATCATACGCCTTCAGGACCTTGTCACGGGCGGTATTTCTGAGGTCTTTATCCTCAGTCGGCTTTTTGTCCGTCTGACCGTCGCGGGACTTCTGAGCCTTCCCTGCAATAGAGGCGGTCTCCTCAGTCTGGGTCAAATATTGGAGCAACACTTCGTATTTCAGTGTTTTTCTCCAGCGTTCCCGCAATTCCAGGTCGTCTTTGCAGTATGCGAGTTTCTCGACATCGGTTTCAATAAACTCCCTGGTCGAAAAATCGAAATCACCTGAAAGTATTTCCTTGACGATCCCGTATACAGTCGCTGCCCTGGCAGAGAGGATTGCCGCACCTCTTAGCGGAAGTTCAAGATTGCCTGAGTTCATTTCATCGTCGATGAGCTTTGAATATTTCCCCAGGTTGGCAACATCTTCTGTCAGCAGGATCCGTTTCTGATAGTCGAGTTGTTTGAGATAAAGGCCGAAAGCCTCCTCTGAGGTTTTGTCGTCAATTTTCTTATGAGAGAAGTGGCTTGTTTCAAGGCTGTCGCGAATGAGAAAAGTCAGAAGTTTAGCCCTATTGGCCTCATAATGAACCGGGTGCTGGGGGTCCTGGGCATATCCGGAGCCGCAGAGCAGTAAAGACAGGAGCAGAAATACAAGACAGGATCGCAAGAAATGCCTGCCTGAGTTGGGCAGATATGAAAACGGCGAACGAATGCGTGGACAGGGGCAAAACCTGGACCTGAAAAATCTCATGCTTTTATCATACTCCGCAGGTTTTATTTTGAGCAACAGCGACATGATAACGGTGCAACAATATGAAGGAATAAGGTAGAATTAATTGCCTGTATGTGAGACAGGCTTGAGCCTTGCAGCAGACGAAGGGACATAATACATGACTGACGAAACCCCAAGACCATCTGATTTTATTCGTGAAATTGTCAGCGAAGACCGGAAGTCCGGCAAGCATGAAAAGCGGGTCCATACGCGATTCCCGCCAGAGCCCAACGGGTATCTGCATATGGGGCATGCAAAGTCCATCTGCCTGAACTTCGGCATTGCGCAGGAGTTCGGGGGCAGATGCAATCTCCGCTTTGACGACACCAACCCCGAGAAGGAAGAGCAGGAATACGTGAATTCCATCATCGACTCGGTCAAGTGGCTCGGTTTCGATTTCGGTCCCGAGCCTTTCTATGCCAGCGACTACTTTGATTTTATGTATAGAAGCGCTGAATACCTGATCACGGCGGGCCATGCCTATGTTGACAGCCAGACGGCCGATGCAATGAGAGAAAGCAGGGGAACGCTGACATCTCCCGGAAAGAACTCTCCGTTTCGGCAGCGCACTGTTGAGGAGAACCTTTGTCTGTTCCGCGAAATGCGCGAAGGCAGACACCCTGACGGCTCTTTGGTGGTGCGCGCAAAGATTGATATGAGTTCGCCGAATATCAACATGCGTGACCCGGCGATCTATCGTATCAAGCGTGCCGAACACCATCGGACTGGCAACATGTGGTGTATTTACCCGATGTACACGTATGCCCATCCTATTGAAGATGCCATAGAGAACATTACCCACTCGATCTGCACGCTTGAGTTTGAAGACCAGCGGCCTTTTTACGACTGGCTCCTTGAGCGGCTTGCCGAGGGTGGACTGCTGAAGCGGCCACTGCCTCAGCAGATAGAATTTGCACGTCTGAATCTCAGCTATACCGTGTTGAGCAAGAGGAAGCTTGTTCAACTGGTCAATGAGGGCCATGTGAAGGGATGGGATGATCCGCGGATGCCGACTATTGCCGGCATCAGAAGGAGAGGCTATACGCCGGAGTCGATCAGAAATTTCTGTGAGCGCATAGGCGTTGCCAAGAGGGACAGCGTGGTGGACCTCGGGCTCCTGGAGTTCTGCATCCGTGAAGACCTGAATAAGCGGGCTCCCCGTGTTATGGCGGTGCTGCGTCCGCTTAAGGTCGTTATTACGAACTATCCTGAGGCGCAGGAAGAGGAACTCGATGCCATTAACAACCCCGAGGACCCGAATGCAGGAACTCGGAAAGTGCCCTTCTCCCGTGAGCTCTACATTGAACAGGATGATTTCCGCGAGGACCCGCCCAAGCAGTTTTTCCGCCTTGCGCCGGGTCGGGAAGTAAGGCTTCGGTATGCCTATTTTATTACCTGTGAAAAGGTTATCAGGGACGAAAAGACGGGTGAAGTGATTGAACTGCACTGCTCGTATGACTCTGCAACGCGCGGCGGGGATGCGCCTGATAACAGAAAAGTGAAGGCAACCCTGCACTGGGTGTCGGCAAGGCATGCAGTCAGAGCGGAGGTCAGGCTTTATAACACCCTTTTTACCAAGCCTGAGCCGGGCAGTGAGAGTAATGACTTTTTGACCGACCTAAATGCGGATTCCCTTGAGGTGCTCGACACCTGTTTTATTGAACCGGGCATTGCGGGTGCTGCTCCCGGAAGCAGATACCAGTTCGAGAGAATGGGCTATTTCTGCGTTGACGGTGATTCCACAGGAGATGCCCTGATATTTAACAGGACCGTGACGCTGAAAGATACGTGGGCAAAGATCGAGAAGGCCAAAAAATAAAAATGCAGGAAGTCAGGTTCATGAGTTCGCTATTGCGCAACTTTTATCATTTTTCGTGTATTATGAGGCTATAACATAATGAGCTATATTGCTGTCATAGGTGCAGGAAGTTGGGGAACAACGCTTGCAAGTCTGCTCGTGGAGAAGGGATATGATGTTTCTTTATGGGCGCGGGAGCAGGACGTTGCCGATGAGATCAATGAAAAAAGCAGAAACAGCGTCTATCTCCCTGAGGTGCCTCTGCCTGCCGCTCTTAAGGCAACGAGCAGCATTGAAGAGGCACTCAAGACGGCGCGCTATGTCCTCAACGTAGTCCCTACACAGTTTACCCGGGCTGTTTTCAGGGAAGCGGTTGCCTGTTTGCGAAGTGATGCGGTTATTATCAGTGCATCCAAGGGGATTGAGCAGGGAACTCTTTTTACGGTATCGGATATCCTGCATGAGGTAACCGGGAAACCGGTGGCAGCTCTTTCAGGACCGAGTTTCGCGAAAGAGGTGATCAGGAAGCTTCCCACTGCCGTTACTCTTGCGGCAGCAGATATTAACACCGGACTCCTCCTGCAAGAAATCTTTAACTCCGGATATTTCCGCGTCTATACACATACTGATGTGATCGGCGTGGAGGTTGGCGGTGCCTTGAAGAATGTTGTTGCGATCGCCTCAGGAATATGCGACGGCCTCGGCCTTGGCCACAGCGCTCGCGCTGCCCTGATAACTCGTGGTCTTGTAGAGATATCGCGGCTTGGCAAGGCAATGGACGCAGACCCGACCACCTTTTCAGGGTTGAGCGGTCTCGGTGATCTGGTGCTTACCTGTACGGGCCCTCTTTCGAGGAACTATACGGTGGGCGTTAATCTCGGCAAGGGCATGAAGCTCAAAGAAATCCTGTCTTCCTCAAGGAGTGTTGCAGAAGGCGTTGCCACATCCCTCTCTGCCTTTGAACTTGGGCAGAAAATGGGCGTTGAAATGCCTATCATTGATCAGGTCTATGAGGTGCTTTATCAGGACAGAGACCCTGAAACTGCCGTGCTCAGCCTCATGAACCGTGCGCTTAAATCCGAGTTCTGAATCATTATTTGCTCCCGCCTTACATCACAGACCTCCCCTGAACGCTCATTTATTTTTTGCCTGTCTGATTTTGTGATACTATTTATCATGAGGTGAGGGCAGGTAATCTCTCACAAATATTAATCTATAGAACCGGAGGGTTGTCCACGTGTTTAAAGAATTCAAGGAATTTGCCGTAAAAGGAAATGTGGTTGACATGGCGGTTGGTGTTATCATCGGCGCAGCCTTTACTTCGATCGTTAATTCGCTTGTCAACGATATCATTATGCCGCCCGTCGGCCTTATTCTCGGCAAGGTCGATTTTACAAACCTGTATCTTGTATTCAGGGACGGCAAGATCCCGGCCCCATACAGTTCTCTTGCTGATGCCAAGGCTGCAGGCGCCGTGACCCTCAACTATGGCATCTTTATTAATGCCATCATCAGTTTTCTTATTGTGGCCTTTGCCGTATTCCTCCTGGTCCGTACAATCAATCGTCTGAAGAGACAGTCTGAGGAGCCGCCAGTAGTGCCGGTGACCAAAGAATGTCCGTTCTGCCTCTCCGTGATCCCGATAAAAGCGGTTCGCTGTGCTCACTGTACAACTGAACTGAAGTAGGAGGGCTTTGCACTATGGTGCCAAGGCAAGCGATCAACGCGATGACATCAAGACTGAATCAGAAGAAGACGGTGAAGGGCATCGCAGTTTTTCTCGTGGTTTTTTCGATCGCGGGGTTTCTGATCCTGCCTCCTATCGTTAAATCAGTCCTCCTGAAGCAGCTCTCGGAAAAACTCCATCGTCAGGTCTCGATCCAGGCGGTGCGGATAAATCCGTTCATGCTCTCTGTTACCGTGAGGGGGCTTGAGATAAAGGAGCCGAAATCCCAAACGCCCTTTGTCTCCTTTGATGAGCTCTATCTGAACCTGCAGACCATGTCCATGTTCCGGCGGGGCATAATTGCCAAAGAGATAAAGCTGGTGAATCCTTACCTGCAGATTGTCCGCAATGAAGACCTCTCCTACAACTTCTCCGATCTGCTTCAGATGGCAGATCAGAAGCCTGCAGACAAGGGCGGTCCTGGCAGCAGGCAGCGGTCGCTCCGCTTTTCGCTGAATAACATACAGGTGATCAATGCCAGGATCGATTTTCTGGATGGACCAAAGCATACAAAACATGAGGTTCGCGGCGCCGTGCTGACCGTTCCCTTTGTTTCGAATCTGCCCTATTATCTGGAATCCTATGTGCAGCCTGCCTTCTCGGCAAAGGTCAATGGCAATTCAGTAAGTTTCAGGGGAAATACCAAGCCTTTTGTCGACTCACATGAGACAAACATTGATCTTGACCTGAAGGATCTCAACCTCCCCTATTATCTGGCGTATTCTCCCGTCCCGCTCGACTTCACGCTGGTCTCCGGGCTTCTGGATGTTCAGACAAGTCTGACGTATGCGCAGTTTAAAGACAAGGAGCCGACACTGTCCTTAAAAGGCAGCACATCACTGAAAATATTCAAGATTGATGACAAGGCAGGCAACCCGTTGATCTATCTGCCCCGGCTCGATATCTCCATCAGTTCGTCAGATTTAATGGCCAGGAATATACATTTTGCGAAGATAGTGCTTGAGTCTCCAGAGATCAATGTCAGTCGAGACAGAGCAGGCAAGTTGAATCTTCTCGCGCTGATGGCATTTACGGGAGAGAAGGCTCAGGGGAAGGTGGCGGCTGAGGATAAGGGCAAGGCTAAGGCTAAGGCCGAGTCCGGGAAGGAGACAAAAGCAGAAGAGAAGAAATCCCTGCCTGTTATCGATGCTGATGAGATAATCCTTGCAAACGGAAAGGTGATTGTTGCAGATGCCTCTGAGGGCAGGATCTTTCGAACCAGTCTTCACAATATCCAGGCAAAAATCGGCCACTTCAGCACCGTAAAAGATAAGAAGGCCGAGGCCGAGGCATCATTGCAGACAGATTCTCAGGAGGAGTTCAGACTTACGGGCAATTTTTCTGTTGAACCACTATCAGGGGAAGGAACGGTTGAGGTCAAGCAGGTGGTGCTCAAAAAGTATGCGCCTTATTACGGAAAATTCGTGCTTTTTTCGATAGAGGACGGCAGATTTGATTTCATGACAAAATATTCCTTTCTTATGACCGGCAATGAGCCTGATCTGAAAGTTTCTGATCTCACGGCGAACGTCACAGCACTGAGACTCAGAAAGCATGGAGAGAAGGAGGATTTTCTGAACTTCCCGGCGCTGTCTGTCAAAGAGACGTCTGCTGACCTCGGCAAGCGGGAGATCGTTGTTGGTGATATCTCTGCGCAGAAGGGGATGATTGTCGTGAAGCGTAGTCAGGACAGTATCCTTAATCTTCAGACATTGTTTGCCCCGGCAGCAACTCCTGCAGCGCGGGCTGACGCCGAGCCTCTGCAGCCGAAGCAGAAGGTCGCTGTAAATCCCTGGACCGTTACGGCAAAGAAGATATCCCTCGACCGCCATACAATAATGGCCGAAGACCTGGTCCCTTCCGAGCCGGTCAGTATGCTATTTGATCAGATTCATTTCAGGGGCGAGAATATCTCCACTGAAAAAAATACAAAAGGCAAGGTATCGCTTTCTCTCCAGATCGAAAAGAAAGGCTCTCTCAAGATGAGCGGCGCTGTCGGCCTTGACCCCGTTTCTGCGCAACTGAAGGTGGTCTCGCAGAACGTTCCAATTATGCCGGCTGTTCCCTATTTCGCAGACAGGATAAAGATCATTGTCTTTGACGGAAGTATTTCATCAGAGGGAACACTTTCCGCGAGGTACAGCAGGGATACCGGGCCGACCGCCTCATATAAAGGCACAGCCTCCCTCAGCAATTTTGCCTCTGTCGACAAGGTCAATGCAGAAGATTTTCTGAAATGCAGCTCCCTGTATGTTGACTCGATGGATGTCACGTACAATCCGCTTGTGGTAAAGATCGGCGAGGTGTCGCTCTCCGATTTTTATGCCCGGACTATCATCAATGCAGACGGTTCGATCAACCTGCAGAACATTATAGAGAAGGGTGAGGGTGAGAAAGAAGCGGCTGCGACCAAGGTTGAGGATAAAGCGGCGGCTGAAAAAGAACAGGGACAGGTAAAAACAGAGGCCAAAAATCAGGCAAAGAATGGCAACGGTGTGAGTACCGCAACAGATGCAGCCGGGAAGATCATAACGATCGAGAAGATTACGCTTCAGGGCGGGACCGTGAATTTTTCTGACCGGTTCATCAAGCCGAATTTTAACACCAATATGCTTGAGATAGGCGGGAGGATCACCGGGCTCAGCTCTGAGGAGACGAAGATGGCTGTAGTCGAGATGCGGGGCAAGCTCGACAACTATGCCCCTCTTGAAATCACCGGCAAGGTCAACCCTTTGAGGGACGACCTGTTCATCGATCTGAATATCAGCTTCAAAGATATGGACCTGAGCCAGATCACTCCTTATTCAGGGAGATATCTCGGGTATGTGATCGAGAAAGGCAAACTTAGTCTTAATC
This sequence comes from Nitrospirota bacterium, assembly GCA_016235245.1. NCBI lineage: Bacteria > Pseudomonadati > Nitrospirota > Nitrospirota bacterium. The sequence goes on from JACRLO010000004.1 coordinate 97,800, forward strand.
TTCATTACCTGATAGAGAAGAAGAAGCTTGATTCCCAGAATAAGATCCTTCTTGATCAGTTCACGCTCGGCAGCCAGGTGGAAAGCCCTGATGCAACAAAACTGCCTGTCAGGCTCGCTATCGCACTTTTGAAGAACCGGCGCGGAGAGATCGATCTTGATATCCCTGTCAGCGGGCAGATCGATGACCCAAAATTCAGCATCGGCAGGATCATCATCAAGATCCTTCTGAATCTCCTGGTAAAGGCAGCTACCTCTCCTTTTGCCCTGCTCGGCTCGCTCATTGGCGGCGGCGAAGAATTGAGCTACCTCGAGTTCGACCCCGGGCTTTCGCATCTGAACGAAGCCGGTCTGAAGAAGGTGGATACCCTGGTCAAGGCTCTCCATGACCGTCCTTCACTGAAGATCGAAATAGCGGGACATGCTGATATGGATAAGGACAGGGAAGGGATGAAGCGGGTTCTGTTTAACCGAAAAGTGAAGGCCCAGAAACTGAAAGATGCGGTGCAGCAATCCAAAGCGGCAGTGCCTGTTGACGACGTGAAAATAGAGCCGGCTGAATATGCGAAATATCTGAAGCTGGCGTATAAGGATGAGAAGTTCCCCAAGCCGAGGAATGTTATCGGCATGGCCAAGGACCTGCCGGTATCTGAGATGGAAAAGCTGATGCTTACCCATATTGAGGTGAAGGACGACGATCTCAGGACTCTTGCCTCACAAAGGGCGCTTGCGGTTAAAGACCTGCTCCTGAGATCGAAGCTTGTTGAGCAGGAGAGGATATTCCTGGTCGTACCGAAGACGCTTCAGCCCCAGAAGAAGGAAAAGGTCAGGGAGAGCCGGGTTGATTTTACCTTGAAATGAGTTTTCTGATTTTGTTTCCATCACATGCTGCGGGACAGATTCCATATAATAATCCGGCTGTTAAGGTGAATGACTGCAAAGTCAGTCCTCAGACAACAATATCGATATGAATGCCCCTGTTTTGGGAAATATTGCCCTGCACTGTAAAAGCTGTTCTGAACCAGGCAACAAGTCTGTGGTCCCAGTTCCTCATCCTCGGCAGATCATACGTCAGATTGTCCGACTGAGCCTTTGAAGGATCATTTCCTGCTCTGTCCTCTTTTGCCGAACTGCTGATATCTATAGAATCAGTCGTCTTTCTTCTGGTTAGGCCCGCTGTCCGTTCATTGATCTTGACGACAAGTGATCTGGCTGCAGGGTCCTGCCGTGCCTGTTCCGGATTTTCCACAGGCACGGGAAGGGCTTCAACAGGGAAGTCCTGCCGCAGATAGGGATTAGATAGGGCATTAATGTCCATGAGCGTTGAAGGTTAGATATAGTTTACTCTTCGATGACATTCTTGCAAAGTACATTCATCAGAGGGCCGGGCTCTTGCTCCCCAACAGGCTGAAAGCCGTCCCCGGCCTCATGGGTTGCTACTATGGATCCTCTTCTTTGTCTGCTGCCGCTGCTTCATCGTCCATCTCAGTCAGAACTTTTTTTACTTCATCCTCTGCTGTTCTGAGCTTGTTCTTACAGAATGTAAGGATCTGTGACGCACGCTTTATCTTTTCCGCGAGGATATCAATATCCACCTCTTCTGATTCTATTTCTTTGACGATCTTCTCAAGCTCCTTCAAAGCCTGGGAGTAAGTCAGTTCTTTGCTCTTTGGCACTTTTCGTAACCTCCTTGCCGGACTGCACTATGCTGGTGACTGTCCCGTTTTGCAATTGCGTCTCTATAGCTACGCCGTTTTTCAGCAACGCGGCATCCCTGAGTATTTTCCCCCTGAGTGTGGTTATGCTGTAGCCCCGCCTGAGAACATGAGCAGGATCAAGATGACGTATGGCCTGTTCTGCCCGGCTGAGCCTGTTCTGTTCGTTCTGCATGCGCTGCTGCATAGAGCCCTGTACCTCGCGCTGCAGAATGAACAGCCTGTTTCTGTGGACCGTGGTCAGTCTGATTGGCACAAACGAAAGTCTCTGTGCAAACGAAGTCAGTTTCTGTTTTTCCTCTCTCAGCAGCAGCTCAGAAGAGGCTATAATCCTGCTTTCGAGTTCAAGAACATTTTCCTCAAAGCTCCGAATGCCTGATATCAGAAATTCAGCCACAGCGGTCGGTGTTTTCAACTTTGTATGTGCCGCGATATCAACGACCGTATCATCTTTTTCATGGCCTATGCCGGTAATAACAGGCAGGGGAAAGCCTGCCACCTCGGCCGCAAGGGGATAACCGTCAAAGCAGTTCAGGTCTGTGACCGATCCTCCGCCGCGGATGATCACCGCAAGATCAAATGCGCTCTTCTGTTTCCGAATCGAGGACAATGCCTTGATGATGGAGCCTTCTGCCTCCTGTCCCTGCATCAGAGCCGGGAAGAGGGTATGGAAAAAGCGGTACCCGTAAGGGTTATTGTCGAGGTGGTTGAAAAAATCCTGATACCCCGCAGCAGTCGGCGATGAAATGACCGCTATTCGCTGGGGCACAAGCGGCAGAACATGGGCTTTGTTGCGATCAATAATGCCCTCTTTTCTGAGGCGGGCGATTACCTCTTTTTTCTTCCGCGCCATCTCCCCCATGGTATAGGTGGGGTCAATATCCTTGACGTTAAGGCTCAGGCCATAGACCTCATGGAATAATATTGACGCAAGGAACAGGATTTTCATGCCCTGCTTCAGCGGCTCATTTGCTGCTTTCTGAAACCGGTTGCTGATGGAACGGTATTCGTAGGCCCAGATATTGGCCTTGATCTGGGCTACGGCAGCATTGCCCTCTTTTTCAACAAGGTCAAGGTAACAGTGGCCCCTCTGGTTCAGTTTGAGGTCGGCGATCTCAGCAACTACCCAATACTGATCAGGCAGTGTATCGGCAATTGCGGATTTAATGAGGCCATTCAGCTGTAAGAGACTGAGCGCCGGTCTTTCAGAAGAGATCTCTTGCATAGTGTTATTCTCTGATTATACACCAACCGGAAAGCCCCTTCCTTATTATCCGGGGCCATGATAGGATGAAATATAAGGAGACGTATCATGATAAACAGAAGGGAGTTCATGATCGGTGCCTCAGGCATGATGCTTTCCATGGTGACGGACGAAAAACAGCAGACTGCCCTCATGAAGGAATCGTCTCATACTATGCTTCAACCTCATACAAGGGTATCGATCGTAAAGACCACTGACCGCGCTGCTGGAGTGAAGCGGTCTCTTGAGCTCCTTGACATCAATCCTGTAAGGGGCAAAGAGGTCTTGCTCAAGCCAAACTTCAACAGTGCCGATGCCTTCCCCGGCTCAACGCATAATGACACGCTGCTAAATCTGATCAGACATCTTAAGGTCATGGGGGCAAAGTCCATAACGATTGGTGAGCGGTGCGGCCCCGGGTCTACGGCAAAGGTGTTGAAGGGAAAGGGAATCTATGCTCTTTGTGAAAAGGAGAACGTCAGGATAATCAACTTCGAGGAACTGCCTGCGAGCCAGTGGGTGCGGGTGAGGCCGGCGAAGAGCCATTGGAATGACGGATTTGATGTCGCAAAGCCTGTAGTAGATTCGGAATGTGTTGTATCCACCTGCTGCCTGAAGACGCACGGGTACGGCGGCGTCTTTACCATGTCCCTGAAACTTTCTGTCGGCGTAACGCACAAGGAGAATATGTCAGAGCTCCATGCATCGTTCAAATCCATGCGCAAGATGATCGCGGAGATAAATCAGGCATATAAGCCGTCGCTGATCGTGCTGGATGCCATGGAGGCCTTTGTTGACGGCGGCCCCTCATCAGGAGAGCGCAAGAGAGCGGATCTGATTATCGCAGGCACGGACCGCATTGCGATCGATGCGGTCGGCCTTGCCGTGTTAAAAGACCTTGGCAGCAATGACTCGATCATGAAGAAAAACATATTCGAGCAGGAGCAGATAGCACGGGCAGTTGAACTCGGTCTCGGTGTCCGCAGACCTGACGACATCGAGTTCGTCACTGATAACGATATGAGCAGGACCAGTGCAGAAAAACTGAAGGGAATACTACTGAGGGGGTAACGCTTTAGGATAGTGCCAACATGCGTATCTGCGTCACCATTTGCCTGCGGCTATTTCTCTGTCAGTTCAACGACCCTGTCCTGGCATTCGACGATCTTTGCTCCAATAGTTTGATCGAGAGCGGTCAGTTCATAAATTCCGACAGGTTTTTCCTTGCCCTTGACGATCACTCTCTCTTTGCCCAGGACAGATACATGGCCAAATGCTCCGCTTTCAAAGGAACTTCTTATTTTCTGCAAGGTGTATTCTGTTATTAAAATTCTGGCATGGTATTTTTTGGTCAGGGACTCAATCCTCGATCCGAGATTTACATGGTCCCCTATTACGGTGTAATCCATTTTTTTCCCTACTGCACCGATATTTCCGACCAGAACTTCTCCTGTATTTATGCCAATCCCTATATCGAGTCTCGGCTTCCCTTCAGCTTCCCATTTTTTCTGCAGTTCATCAAGTCTTGCCGACATATTCAGTGCACACTTAACCGCAAGCTCCGCATGGTTCTCCTGGATGAGCGGAGCGCCCCAAAAGGCCAAAATAGCATCACCGATAAACTTATCAAGGGTCCCGTCCCATTTAAAGACAATTTCTGTCATCTCTCCGAGATACTCATTGAGTATGGCCACTACCTCCTCCGGTGAATATTTCTCCGAAATAGAAGTAAACCCCCGTATGTCAGAAAAAAGGATTGTTGCTTCTCTTCGCACGCCTCCGATGCCGGCCCCTTCAGGATCATTGATGAGGATCTCAACGATCTTCGGTGATACGTAACTGGAGAATATCCTTCTTATCTCCTTTGCTTTCTTCTCTTCATATACGAACATTACGACAGTCTGAATAGAGAATATACCGAGCATGTTAGTGACCGGGTAGAGAAGATTTATCCAGAGATTGTGATACAGGAGCAAATAAAAACTGAGGAAGAGGTAGAACAAGATAAGGCCTGTGGCAAGTAAAGAGCCTTTCAGCGCGCGAAGCCGTGGAACCAGCAGGCCAAGCAGTATGCCGGTAAAAATGATGACGATTACCTCAATGATCTTGGGACTCGGCGTAAGAAAATTATTAAGGAGTATGTTTTGTACAACCGTGGCATTTTTTTCAATTCCGGGCAGATCAGCTGACAATGGAGTGACCTTCTGATCATAGGTTGCCAGAGCCGATGTTCCTATCAGGACGATCTTGTCTTTAAAGAACCCGGATGAAATTTTGTTATTGATAACATCGGACGCGGATTTGTAATGGAAGGTATTTACTTTGCCAACGTAGTTAATAAGCACCCTGCCTTCGAGATTGGTCTTAATTGTAGTATCGCCGAGTTTTACTGCAGACGCGGGATACAGGAGCATGTCTTTCATTTCTATGCCACGTGCAAGTCTTGCGATCTGCAGGCCAAACTGAGGATAGCAGTCACCTCCATACATTATATACATAGGCTCCCACCTGATAACGCCATCCATATCAGGCTGGGTATAGACATTGCCGAGTGTTGCCGACCTGGCTAACGCCTCAAGCGGCGGGTTAACGCTCTCAGCCTGTATTGCAAAGTCCTTCCATTTTATCCACTTGGGACTATTTACCTGCATAAAGGCGGTATCCCAGAGAAAATCCGGAATCTCTCCTGTTGTCACATTGTCTCTTTTGCCCGGCGTAACAAAAAACGGAGTAGCAAGGACAACATTACCGGCATCTTTGATTGCCTGCGCGAGTTTCCCGTCAGACTCTATGTTATCCGGTTCGGTATACATGATATCTATACCTATGACCTTTGGACCACCGCCTGATATTTTACTGACCAGTCCGGCCTGTACATCTCTTCCCCATGGCCATCTGCCTATCTCTTTTATGCTTTTGTCATCAATTGCAACAATAACGATATTGCTGAGCGCTGATTGTGTTTTGAAATGATTGCGCATCATAAGTCGGAGGTCATAGGTTTTGCTTTCAATCTTTTCGCGGACTACATAAGGGTCAAGCCATTGCAGTGCAATAAAGATTGCGGTTGAAGCAATGGCAATGATATACAGTATTCGGGCAGTTTTCATAATATCATTCAATTATACAGGGTCGAAAAAAAAAGAGTGACTGTCTGATGTTCTGACAGTCACTCTTTGGCTCTTCAATGCAGACTTTTGTGCAGATTCACATTATCCATATCCATCTGCCGGTCAAACGCACATAAGGCTTACCGGTCATACATCATTTTTTGAATCGTCCAACATCTGTATTGTAACAATCCTTTTCACAGATGTACCCGGGCGGGAAACTCGGTGGCACCTCGCCTGTATAGGGCAACCCCGTCGATGGTGGTGGCGGTGGCGGTGGCGGCGGCGGTGGCGGTGGCGGTGGCGGTGGTGGCGGTGGTGGCGGCGGTGGCGGTGTCCCGTGTCTTGGTTCTACTGGCTCCTGGTTGAACGGCGGCTCTATTTTCATCCCATCGGCGCCAACCTGAACGGCAATCGGCCCCTCCAAACGTATCTCGCTGTCGCTGATATCTGTCGCATTCCTTAATCTGTTTATTTCATCTTCGGATGCTGTCACCGCAAGGGGCAATGGTTCTCCCTCTATGACCGTAATCATCATCCCTGCCGTAAGCGTTACCGAACCGGCAATTTTCGGGTCTGAACTCGTTACGACCACCGTACCCTCGAGACAGATGATCCTTGTGAACTTTCTGCCATCAGGGGTGATACCTGTCTCGAAAAGAATGATAGTCCCGCGGGCGGCTGCGACTGCTGTCGGTGAATGGACCTCAAAACTCGTTTTTCCCACGACTGATCTCATCTTGCCATCGATAAGGTTATATATTGACTGTCCGCGTTTGTCTTTGCTATAGAGATAATCCTTGACGACGACAATGGATTTTTCGCCGAGAGTCAGGACGCTTTCGTCGGTAAAGAGTATCTTGATTTTAGACGAATCTGCCGTTGCAACCGTGTCTCTTAACAGTATCCCGTCTTTAACCTTGGATGCGAATTCCGTTCCATCTCTCTTAATGACTGCTTTGTTCTTAACGGCAACTACCGTGCCTGCGTCCTCCTTTGCAAAAGACAGCCCGGTTGCCCCAATCACAAAAAGGAAAATCAGCAGAAATGATGTAAATCTGATTGTTTTCATCTAAAACCTCACATTCAGAAATAGACTTGTTATGCTGCGGTTATAATCAAAATCATCTATATTCGATTTGTTTTTCGTATAGAGTTGGGCCAAGGTTATGCTTAGCTGATTGGAATATGCCTTTGTAAAAGATGCAGAGACCGTCCGACTCGTATCCTTCCGCCCTGAGTCGGATATCGGGTTGGCTCCGTCAAAATCTCTGCTATAGTATTCTCCGTAAAGATCCAGAAACATCCGATAGGGAAGGGTGAAGGTCAACCCTGCAAAGACCTTGTCTCCGCTATAGTCCCAGTATTCCTTATCCGCGCTATTTTCGTCGTGCGCGTATCCGATTTTCGCGGCAATTGAAGTCCTTAGCGGTATATTCTGCGTTATCCCCAACAGATTATTTGATCCGGTCCTGTAAGAGTTTGCTGCAAAAAGCTCAGTATTCATGAAATGGCTATACTGGTAACGGTATTCCAGAACCGTCGACAGTCCATTCCCTTCCAATACAGTAAGTGAGGGGGAAATAGAATGGGCGTAATCAAATCCGTCGCCTCCCAGATAGACATACTCAAATGCGTACGTCCCGGTGAGTTTCAGCGATGAATTCAGTGCATAAGAACCCTTCAGGTCAACCAGATGTTGGGTCACATTAAAATCAGACATAGTGCGGTGCAAACTCTGATACAGACTGTATCCTGCAGAGCCGTCCGCGTCCTTGCTGCTAAAGAAAGTATATCTTCCCTTGAGATAGACCACCGCCCTCCAGTCCGATTTGTCCGAGACTCCAAGCGGAAGCGGTCTGTCATCCGGAGTAATTGCGACATTATTATCATATTGGCCGCCTAAGGACAAACTCAGTGACCAGGGCTTTGAGCTTCCACCCTGATCCATGGCCTTCAGATATCTCTCTGCCATATCAGAGAGTTCTGTTTGAGGTGCCAGTTTTTTTGTGGCAGTAAAATGATTTTTTGCCTCGCCGTATGCGGTCTGATTAAAATGAAAGATGCCGAGTTCCAGATTCGTCCGGGGGTTCTTCGGGTTCAAAGCGAGGGCTTTTTTCAGGGAAGAGCCGGCTTCCTTGTTTCCTGCGCGACTCTGTGCTATTCCAAGATAGAGTGTTGCGGTATGGTCATCCGGATGCTCTTTCAGCGCTGCCCTGAATTCATCAGCCGCGTCCTTGTAATTGTTCGTCTCGAGGGCTGATATTCCATAGGCAATATGTTTCTGGTATACGGAATCATCCGCATACGATATGCCTGAGAAGATAAGAAACCCTAACACTGCAACGATAAATCTGATTTTCATAAAATACCCCCTTTGACTGTAATTATTAAGTGGTTGCGGTTTTTTGTCAAGCACCCAGTTTTAATCTGTTTTTTTTCATTTTATTGTCTTTATTAAATGTTGTTCTTCCGGCATGCATAGACGTCTGCTTCTCCGGCGGGTCTCCTTTTGGCTCAATTAATGAGAAAGAACCTGTCGATTCAACACTGCGTTGCAGAATAGACACACTTAACCGCCTGGAGATATCTATAATTTCTATTATTTACAATGAATTATGGCTGGTATATATATTGCATAAAACTTGGCCAGAGACTTTATAGCCGTGAGCATTTCTGCTTGACCTATGATAGCAAGTAATGCTTTAATTTATAGCATCATCAGAATATGAAAAAAAGTTCATCAAAACTGTTTTCTGTAAATAAATAGCAAAGAAAACAGAATCTTCTGTATAAGGAGGTGACTTGAGGGGCTAAAATGTATTTTGATGCAAGAGTTAGCGTAGCAAATCCGCCCTTGGCGGATAGAATACTGAACTACCTTAAGGAGGTAGGAAGTGAAGAAAACATTTGCAGTAATCGCAGCAGTACTGTTCGTACTGAGCTTTGCGGCATCAGCGTTTGCAATCCACGCTGAAATCCCCGCAGAGACCCAGGCAGTTGTAGCAAAGGGCAGCACCCAGGTCGCCATTGGTGGAGAGATCAGGGTCAGAGGCTGGTATTATGACAACCTTGGTGCTTATTTTGGCGCCGCTACGGGCAAGAATCCTCAGGATTCCAATTCAAAGGCTAGCTATGACCAGAGGGTCAGGCTCAATGTTGACGCTCAGGTAGCTCCGAACGTTCAGGGCTTCCTGTCTCTTGAAACAACCAATGCAGCCAATCAGGATATCTATGCATGGGGCAACCTGAACAACAAGCCCGGCTCAATGAACATTGCTCAGTCATGGATCCTGTACAAGGGCACAGGCCTCTTCGGCTTTGGTTCAGGCCTCAAGATCGGTCATATGCCTCTTAAGCTCAGCGAGGGCATGTTCTTTGACAACACCCAGTATGGTGACGATGCTATCGTATTCTTCATGGATCCTACCAAGGAACTCCATATCGGCCTTCTTACCATCAAGGCTTCAGAATCAGGTGTTGCCGGCAGCACAACGGGTAACAACCAGAACACCAATGACCTTGATGCTTATGTAGGTCTTTTCACCTACAAGCTTGCTCCTACCCACACCCTGGGCATGAACTACACCTACATCAACGAGTCAGATGTTGATCTTAAGTTCCAGAACCTTGCAATTCATGCTAACGGCACTGCAGGAAACTTCGGTTACAAGGCTGAAGTTGACTTCCAGTTCGGCAGCGCTTTTGCAGGTGCATCAAAGGCTAACTTCAATGGTCTTGGCGTTATGCTCGGCGGTAACTACAAGATGAATGCCCTGAACCTTAGGGGTATGTTTGCTTATGGCAGCGGCGACAAGTCAGATACCACCAAGAATGAGGCTTTCCAGACACTGGTAGGCGGAATTCAGCATTACACCTTCGTGTATGACTACAGAGCAGCAACTGCAGCAAACGGTCAGACTCTTTCCGGTGCTAACAACAACGTCGGTTCAGGTATTGCCAACACAACTGTGTACAACCTTGGACTTGACTATCAGGCAACAAAAGAGCTGAAGACAAACTTTGATGTATATTTCCTCAGGGCTAACAAAGTGCATACCGGCGTTTCGAAGAATATCGGAACAGAGCTTGATGCATCTGTTACCTATCAGGTCGCAAAGAACCTTACCTATGCAATCAACCTTGGTCATCTGATCACGGGCGATTTCTACCATGAGGCTTTTGGTGTTGTGAAGAAGAACACCACCGTCCTTAACAACGTTCTTACCCTTAACTTCTAAAACCAGAAGTTAGGTGTTTTAGGCAGCACGGAAAAAGGCCCCGAGAAATCGGGGCCTTTTTCGTTTCCTGCTGACCTTTTACACGGCTATTTGGTGATGTCTTGACCTGCATGTCTGATTTAAGGTATTTTTCAAGATGAATGTTTCGTCGCGCCTGACGGCTGTAGTTACGATTTGTATTATTACCTTCGTGCTGAATCTTTTCTTCGGATATTTCAGGGCCAGAGAGAAGAAATATTCCTTTAAGTGGTTCCTCTGCATCCACCTGCCTATACCCCTCGTTGCCTTTGCAAGACTTTATTTCCACCTCGACTATGGGTATATTCCACTTTTTTTGATTGTAGCGGTTGCAGGTCAGATTATAGGCGGCAAGGTGGAGATCTGAGCATTGCGCGGAACTATCCTGATAGTACGGATATGCTACGAAGCCCGCTAATTCAAATATCGGGTGATTGCGGTGAGCAATTCTTGTATCTGTTGTGTTGTCTGACTCAGTTTTCTCTGTCCCTGGTCTGTCGGTCATGAAGATACCGAAGTCGTTCCTCATTGCCCTTTTAATTCTTATAATCAGCCAGACTGCGCACGCGGAAGTCTTCCGGTATTTTGATGAAGAAGGGACCCTGATCGTTACGGATAATCCCTTTGGCACTAAGAAAAGGGACCGTCCGCAATACCCTAAGCAGCAGAGCAGGAGCAACAATGTCAGGCTCAATTTCAGGGATGACGTTGCCTATGAATTCTATGAGGTTTCCGGAAAAACGATCCATGAAGCCATGGCTGCAACCGACAGAGTCGGTCCTTTTGATTCGCGTGAAGGCAGGCATTATGCGGGACAGACGCGATGGAATTTCGGACTGTCATATGATCTGGATTTCAGCTATCAATTTGAAGGTGATGGTATCTGCGTTTCAGTGCAGATTCACAATATTGCCTTTAGATCTGACATCACGGTTACCCTGCCGGTGCTTGCGGATGAAAATCGGTTTGAAGTACATGAATTCAGCGAATGGGAGAATTTTATGCGGCAGCTTGCCGAGCACGAGCATGACCATGTAAGGATCGTCCAGGAGCCGCGCTTCAGGCAGGAGGTCATTTCTGGGATCTCGGAGATCAGAGAGCTGACGCTGCCCAATCAGGCTGATGAAAATCCAGAGGCCATGGTAAAGGGCGCCATTGAATCTAAGGTTGAAGCCGTGGCGCATGCTAGTATGCGGAAGATAAAACAGAAGAATGACGAATACGATAATCTTACTGACCACGGAAGAAAACCGGAGCTGCGCAATGCCTTTTTTCAAAGCCTGTAGGCTGTGAAAGCAGCGAGGCCATGTTGTCCCTTGCCATTGGCCTCCTCTGCATGGTAAACGGGAAACGCTACCTTCCGAAACCCTTCAAAAGCCGACATTCATATTTTATTCATAAAGCCGGGGTATTTTACCAGTCGTGCCGAATTGCCCTGCAACCTCGAATTTTGTGTATTTTTCAGGGAAAAATACTAAAATATAAAATTATATTTACAGGAGAATGTATTACATGACAGAAAAAAAGAAGAAAAACATATTCGATGTGATCTGGGATATCTTTGCATCGGTCAAGACCGCAGTAGTTATCTTTGCTCTCATCTCTTTAACGTCAATTGTCGGCACGATTATTGAGCAACAGGCTGATCCCGAGAAGAACATCAAGGTGCTTTCAAAGATGTTTGGTCTTGATCACGATGCCGGCCACAGCGTACTGAGTGTTCTTGATGCCCTCGGATTTACGGATATGTATCACTCCTGGTGGTTTCTCGCCTTTCTTCTTCTCTTTTCCGTAAACCTGATTATTTGCTCTCTTGACCGGCTGCCCAGAGTCTGGAAGCTGGTTCAGGAAAAAATACGTCCTGTGCCCGTTGACTATATCGAGAAGATGTCGGTAAAAAGCTCAGTGACGCTCAAGGGTAAACCTGCGGGGATAAAAGAAAAGATTGTCTCTGAGATGAGCAGTCTGGGGTTTAAACCTGCGGAGTCTGCAGAGGGCGAGACGGTCCAGTTCTATGCAGAACACGGCAATTACACGCGTCTTGGCGTTTATATTGTTCATCTAAGCATTCTGATAATACTTGCCGGAGCGATCCTCGGTATTTTCTTTGGCTACAATGCGTTTTTGAATCTTCCAGAGGGAGAGACCTCGTCGGTCGCATACCGGGACCGAGGTGTAGCGGTGCCTCTTGGCTTTGACCTGCGCTGTGATAATTTTGAGGTTGAATATTATCCGAACTCGGAAATGCCCAAGTCATACAAGAGCTGGCTCTCGGTAATGAAGAACGGTCAGGAGGTCATGAAAAAAGCTATTGTGGTGAATGACCCGCTCAAGTTCGACGGAGTGACCTTCTACCAGTCGAGCTTTGGCATGCACCCGGATGGTTTCGGCAGAGGAATTCTGGTCCTGAAGGCGTCTTCAAAGGACGGGAAGTCTGAACAGGTGAACCTCAAGGTCGGCGGCACGTTTACCATACCCGGAACAACTATTGAGGGTCATGTGCGCGATTTCAGTCCTGCGCTCTCTTTTGACGAGAGCGGCAAGGCTTTTACGTTTGCGGAGCAGATGGTAAACCCGGCGATCTATGTGGATTTTTTTGACAAGGGAGTTCAGAAATATTCAGGCTGGCTTCTGAAGCGTCTTCCAAAGACATGGGATCTGCCCGACGGCAACCGTGTCGAGTTTCTTGACCTCTGGGGTGTTCAGTACACCGGCATGCAGGTAAGGAAAGACCCTGGGGTGGGCATTGTCTATCTTGGCTGTATTATCATGGCGATTGGACTGTACATGACATTCTTCATGAGCCACAGGAGAGTTTGGGTTTGCCTGACTGAGGAAAAAAACAGTATGAGGGTCATTATTGGCGCCTCTGCAAACAGGAACAGGACAACCCTGGAAAGAAAAGTAGAAAAGTTGGTTACCATGCTCCAGTCCGAGCACAAAGGGGGAAAGTAAAATGAAGAGTTCGTTCTTTTTTGGTTTTGCTACCATGACATATTTTATTGCCATGATGCTTTATATCAGCTACCTTGCATTCAGAAAGAGCGGTATTGGTATGGTGGCGACGACGATCACGATTGTCGGTTTTGTTTCTCAGACGCTGGCTCTTATGCTCCGGTGGGCGGAGTTTGCCGAGATTGGCCAGATGGGATGGCTCCGTGCCGTGCCTCTTACCAACCTCTATGAATCTCTCATATTCTTTGTCTGGTGCCTTATCCTTGTTTATCTGGTAATCGAGTTCAAATACAAAAATAGGAGCTTCGGCGCGTTCATCACGCCTGTTGCAGCCCTGGCCCTTGCGTTTATCGATCTTTCAGGAATGTCAAAGAACATCCAGCCTCTTGTGCCTGCACTCCAGTCCAACTGGCTTTTAGCGCATGTATTGATGAGCTTCATCTCTTATTCGCTCTTTGCGGTCTCCTTCAGCACCGGGCTCATGTACCTCATCGTCAGATCTGATCAGAAAACAGAGGCGTCATACATTTTCTGGACCGTTACGCTCGGCATCTTTATCGCAACCCTTGCTGCAATGGGGCTGGATTTTCTTACGTTTAAAGTTGCCTTTATGGGCAAGCAGGAACTGATCAAGAGCTACCTGTTCAAGGCGTCGTTCAGAAATGATTCATCGGCTATAGCAGCTTTCAGCTATGCCGCTACGGTTGGCCTTATCTTCGTGATATGGCGTTTTGGCGGTCTGCTCAAGAAGGTCATCGGCAGTTTCAATATCTCTGCCGAGATGCTCGACGAGCTGACCTACAAGAGCATTGCAATCGGGTTCCCGATATTCACCTTGGGTGGCCTTATCTTTGGAGCCATATGGGCTGACCAGGCATGGGGCAAATACTGGACCTGGGACCCCAAGGAGACCTGGTCGCTGATCACCTGGTTCATGTATGCCTTCTTCCTCCATAGCCGCCTTATGAGAGGATGGAAGGGGAGAAAGGTGGCAGCAGTTGCCGTGATGGGATTCATTGCGGTGATATTTACCTATCTTGGCGTGAATCTCCTGCTCTCCGGCCTTCACAGTTATGGCGGACAATAAGGCTACCGGTCAATAGGTATGCACCACTCCCTGCCTATGCAGGGAGTTTGCGTTTATAAGGGGGAATGAAGGTCCTGTGAGCCTGTACAGAAGGCAGATCCTGTCTCTTATTCTCGTATTTCTTGTTGTGAGCGGTCTTTTTTCATGGCTGAATTATGGGATAACGCAAAGCTATGTTGACGACGCGAAAAGGGAACGGGTTGCCTTGCTTGCCGAGGTTGTCACAAATGGTCTGAAATCGATCATGCTGGAGGGCCGGCCGAGGGAGGAATTTCAACGGTTTCTTGACGGTCTTGCGGCAGAGGATGTCCGGGCAGTGAGGGTTTTTTCTGACAGCGGTAATATTTTGAGTTCTACGGTTCCGGGAGAGGTCGGGCAGAAGGTCGATGAGCAGCATGTGAGAGCTTTCAGAGCACGCAAGGGAAACTCCATCATTGTTCATAAATCGCATGACGTCAAGGTCTATTCCAGCATAATGGTAATGGGAAATGACTGGCCCTGCCAGAGATGCCATGGCGCCGGGGACGAGATCAGAGCTATCGTTGACCTTGAGGTGATGCACGGGAAAGAGGAAAGTGCCGTGACCAGTGTAGTTGCCCGGACCATCGCCGTTTGGCTGGTCAGTACTTGTCTGTTTTCTTTTGCCCTGGTTATCATTTCTCGTCGTCAGATCAGGAAGCCGCTTGCAAATACGATCGCAGAGATCAGGAGAATTGCAGACGGCGATCTAACCGCTCGTGTTTCCGATGCAGATAATGATGAACTCGAGGAAATAGCCATCGACGTAAACAGAATAACTTCAGCGCTTCAAAAGACAACACAGGCTGTGCAGAGATATGAGAGTACCGAGATGAGTCAGCTTGAAAAGATGGCTTCCATTGGAGAGGTTGCTGCAACGGTTGCCCATGAGATCAAGAACCCGCTGGCCGGCATCAGCGGAGCGCTTCAGGTTATGGCAGAGGACCTGCCCGATGACAGCCCCCGCAAAGAGATATGCCGCGAGATCCTTTCAGAGATAGATCGTCTTGACCGGTGCGTGAAGGAACTAATCATTTTTTCCCGGCCCCAGGAGATAAACCCTGTGCCTGCCGATCTTAATAATATCGTGGCGAGAGCTGCCGCCAGCGTTGCGATGGTTGCCTCGACTATGGGTATCGAGGTGTCAGCCTTGCCGGGGGCCTTGCCGGAGACTTCCGTTGACCCTGATCAGATCGAGAAGGTTTTGACTGAACTGCTGCTCTATCAGATGCAGCATATGCCTGAGGGCGGAATGATTACGGTCTCTACCCTGTATGACCCCGAAAAGGATGAAATCAGAATCACATCTGCAGATACTGCCCGTGCAATGACTGATGAGAACATTCGCAATATTTTTAAGCCTTCATTTTCAACAAAATATACCGGCTCAGGATTGGGCCTTGCGGTAAGCCGGAACATCGTGGAAAGTCATAACGGAAGGATCAGGGCAGAGAGCGAACCTGGCATCGGAAACTTCTTTCATATTATAATGCCAAGCAAGAGGTAATAATGGAAACGCCAAAGATTCTGGTTATAGATGATGAAAAGCTGCTCCGCTGGTCCATAGAGCAGAACCTTTCCAAGGAAGGGTATACGGTGATCACCGCTGAAAAGGGGCTCGAAGGCCTCGATCTCTTCTATGCAGAGCAGCCTGACATCGTATTGCTTGATATTCACCTGCCTGATATTTCCGGATTGAATGTGCTCGAGAGCATAAAGAAAGAGAGCAGTAACACGATTGTGATCATGGTCACGGCATTTGGAGATATCCAGACCGCGGTCAAGACGATTAAGCTTGGCGCCTATGATTTTGTCGAGAAACCCTTTAATATGGAAAAACTCAAGATCCTGATCAGCAAGGCTCTTGAGACCGTGACCCTGCGGAAAGAAGTCTCGCAATTCAGGACTCAGATATCAAAGCTGTTCGGGTTTGCGAATATTATCGGAAAATCAGAGCAGATGATGAAGATCCTGGACCTTGCGAGAAAAGTTGCAAAGAGTGATGCTACCACCATTCTTCTTCAGGGAGAGAGCGGTACCGGCAAAGACCTTATTGCAAAGGTGATCCATTATGAGAGCAGCAGGGCAGCGAAACCCTTTATGGATATAAACTGCACTGCCCTTCCTGACACGCTGATCGAGAGCGAGCTTTTTGGTTTCGAAAAGGGGGCTTTTACCGATGCAAAGCAGCTGAAGAAAGGGCTCTTTGAACTTTCTGACGGAGGCACTATCTTCCTGGATGAAATAGGCGATTTGAAGCTCAGCACTCAGGCCAAGCTCCTTAAGGTCATCGAGAACAAGACCTTCAAACGGATCGGCGGTATCAGGGATATTATCGTTGACCTGAGGATTATCGCATCTACCAACAAGAAACTATCAGAAGAGGTTAAGAAGGATAACTTCAGGGAAGACCTGTATTACCGCCTGAAGGTGATTCCTATTGTCCTGCCTCCGCTTAGGGAGCGGCCTGACGATATTCCACTCCTCGCACAGTTCTTTGTCGACGGGTTTAACAGAGACTTTAAGAAGAATGTGAAGGGTCTGTCACCGGAGACGGAAAAGACATTTCTTGCCTATTCCTGGCCGGGCAATGTCAGGGAACTGAAAAACGTAATTGAGCGTGCAATGATACTCGAAAATGATGAGTATATCCTCCATGAACATCTCCCGATTGAGTTCTCGGCAAAGAGTGAAAGCCCTGCAGAAATTTCTTCCGGACAGATCACGCTGCCTGCTGCAGGTCTCGATATCGAGGAAGTTGAAAAAGAGCTTATCAGGCAGGCCCTTGAACAGACGAAATATAATCAGACAAAGGCTGCCCGACTGCTGAATCTCACCAGAGATGCCCTCAGATACAGGATGCAGAAGTTCGGCTTCCTGCAGGAAAAACCCTGAAGGTCTGTCTTTATTTAATCCATGAGATGTATTAAGATATCGCGATGAACGTTCTTGTTGTTGACGATGAGCAGCTTGTGCGATGGTTTCTTGACCGTGCGCTTAAAAAGAGCGGCTACGATGTCATGACCGCAGCGAACATTACTGAGGCTGCGGAAAAGCTCAGGACGGAAAAGATAGACCTGCTTTTTGTAGATCTGCGCATGCCTGAGGGAGGAGGCGTGGAGCTCATCAGACAGCTCGAAAATGCCCAGCAGAGACCAAGGATCATTGTCTGCTCAGCCTTCATCACCAGCGAACTTGAGGATGAGTTCAGCGCCAAAGGAATCTGCACACTGAAGAAACCCTTTAAACTTGACGAGTTGAATAATACCCTGAAGAAGTGCCTGGAGCAGTGACAGGCTACTTTTCAGCTGCCCCCTGTCTTAATTCTGACCTCTTGCCGGTTTTGGGACCATGAAAGCTCTTGTTACCGGTGCAACAGGATTTATCGGCAGTTTCCTTGTTGAAGCTCTCAGCGCGAAAGGCTATGACGTTACCTGCCTGGTCAGAAGAACCTCAAATCTCAAATGGTTGGGACATCTCAGACTGCAGTATCTGCAGGCAGATCTTGATGATACGGATTCCTATGCGAAGAAACTGGGTGCGTTTGATTATATCTTTCATCTGGCCGGACTCACCAAGGCAGATTCGGCAGGAGATTTTTTTTATGCCAACGCAGAATGCACAAAAAAACTCATCGCTGCCGCAGCTGAAGTGACCCCGGCCCTGAAAAGATTCCTGCATGTCAGCAGTCTTGCCGCCGCCGGTCCGAGTATTGAAAGCAGGCCCCTGAACGAAGATTCTCCTTCCTCTCCTGTTTCGGTCTACGGCAAAAGCAAGCTGGAAGGCGAAAAGGCAGTGTTCTCCTGCAAAGGGATGCTGCCGGTCACTATTGTCCGGCCCCCTGCGGTGTACGGCCCCCGGGACACTGATTTTTTTCTTGGTTTCAGGGCAGTGCAGAACAGGCTGTTTCCGGACTGGGGGAAATCGTCGTATTCTCTCATTTATGTGGAAGACCTTGTGCGGGGAATGATCCTGGCAGCAGAAAATAAAGAGGCTGCGGGTAAGGTCTATTATCTTGCGGACAACAGAATATATACGAATGACGATATTTTAACAGAGATGTCCAAGACCCTCGGCAGAAAGGCATTCCGCCTGAGGCTGCCGAGGTCTATCCTGCCTGCCCTTGCCGTTGTGCTTCAAAAAATCCAGAAAAAAGGTATAATTAACCCTGACAAAATTCAGGAGATCCGCCATCCACACTGGACTTGTGATCCGGCAAAGGCAATGAAGGAACTCGGGTTTCATACAGAGATACCCCTTGGGGAGGGGTTTAAAAAAACAGCAGAATGGTACAGGAAAGAAAAATGGCTATAGAAAAAAATACTGACCTCTTTGAAAAATGCTTTAAATTTACCAGAGCAAAAGAACTCATGGCGGTCGGCCTTTATCCCTATTTCAGAGTGATTGAGAGCGCACAGGACCCTGAGGTGGTAATTAAGGGCAGGAAGATGATCATGGTGGGGTCGAACAATTATCTCGGGTTGACGAACCATCCGAAAGTGAAAGAGGCCTGTATCGAGGCAGTGCGGAAATACGGCTCCGGCTGTGCAGGTTCCCGCTTCCTAAACGGAACGCTCGATATCCATGTGCAGCTTGAGGAGAAACTCGCCCGCTTTATCAGAAAAGAGGCGGCCCTTGTCTTTTCAACAGGATTCCAGGTTAATCTCGGTGTAATATCTGCGCTGGTCGGGAAGAACGACCTCGTTATCATTGACAAAATGGACCATGCAAGCATTATCGACGGCTGCAGGCTTACGTACGGCGGCGTAAAGAAGTATCGGCACAATGACATGGCAGACCTTGAGCGGGTGCTCCAGGAAAACGCTGACAAGAGAAAAATCATTATTGTTGACGGCGTATTCAGCATGGAAGGAGACATCGTCAACCTGCCGAAAGTCGTTGAGCTTGCAAAAGCTTACGGCGCACGGCTTATGGTGGACGACGCACATGGCGTTGGCGTGCTCGGCAAGACCGGCAGAGGCACTGCCGAGCATTTTGGTCTTGAGAAGGATGTCGATCTCATCATGGGGACGTACAGCAAGTCCCTTGCATCCATCGGCGGCTTTATTGCAGGATCAGCAGAGGTGATCCATTACATCAAGCATTTTTCCCGTGCACTTATATTCAGTGCAAGCCCTCCGCCTGCTTCAGTGGCTGCGGTAAGCGCTGCGCTCGATATTATCGAAAACGAGCCTGAGAGGATCGACCAGCTCTGGAAGAACACGCATAAGATGCTGAAAGGATTCCGTGATCTCGGATTCGAGATAGGCCCGAGCGAGACGCCGATCATACCGGTCATTGTCGGTGAAAATGAGATAGCCTTCAAGGCCGCGATGATGCTTCAGGACGAGGGAGTATTTGTAAATGTCGCCATCAGCCCTGCCGTGCCGGAAGGTCAGGCCCTCATCAGGACAAGCTATATGGCGACCCATACCGAGGAACAGCTCGACAGGGTGTTGGCCGCCTTTGAGAAGGTCGGAAAGGCCCTCGAACTGATCGACTGATTCCTTGGACGTTAAAGAAGTCATTGCATCAAAAGATCTTGACCGTTTCATAGAACTGTCGTTTTCACTTTACCGGAACTACCCTCACTATGTTCCTCAGCTCAGAAAAGAGCTGAGAGACCAGTTTTCCCGAAAGAACCCTTTTTTTATGCATGCTGAGGTCAAATACTTTGTTGCGGAAAAAGAGGGCAGGATTGTCGGCAGGATCTGTTCCATTATCAATAAGCGTCACCGGGAATTCCAACAGGAGGATGCAGGCTTCTTCGGCTTCTTTGAATCCATAAACGACATCGATGTTGCCAAATCCCTGCTCGATGTTGTATCTGCCGACCTCAAGGCAGAAGGCATGAAGGTTATGCGGGGGCCGATGAACTTTTCGACCAATGAAGAATGCGGCTTCCTGATCGAAGGCTATGATGAGCACCCGATGCTTATGACGCCGTATAACCCTTCCTACTATAACAATCTCATGGAGTCCTGCGGCATGGGGAAGTCAAAAGACCTCTATGCCTTTATTCACGAAGTGCAGCAAAGCCTTCCCGAAAAAGTGCTGCGTGTTGCTGCGATTGCCGAGAAACGCGGTATAACAGTCAGACCCGTAAACAAGAAGAGGTTCGATAACGAGATGCTCGTCTTCAGGGAGGTATACAACGATGCCTGGGAGAAGAACTGGGGCTTTATCCCTCTTACCGACGAAGAGATTTTTTATCTCGGCGAGCGGTTGAAGCAGATCGTAGTACCTGAACTGACCCTGATTGCCGAGGATAACGGAAAACCGGTAGGTTTTCTGGGTATGGTACCTGACTTCAATATCGTGCTGAAGAAGATGAACGGAAATATCAACCCTCTCACGATCATGAAAGCCCTGTATTATTCGCGTAAGATTAGGGACCTCAGGCTCCTTCTCCTGGGCATCAAGAAACAGTACCGCAATAAGGGTGTTGATGCGTTGCTCTTCCGGGAGGGGTTCAGGGGGCTCAGGGAGGGAAAATATCAGCGGGTGGAGTTTTCCTGGATACTTGAGGACAACATTCCGGTGCAGAGGATCGTGGAGATGGCCGGCGGCAGGCTCTATAAGAAATACCGGATTTACGAGAAAGCGCTATAATTACGTATTGCTGGCCATAGCAATCAATCAATTGATCTTTTTCAGCACCAGCACTGCATTCACCCCGCCGAAACCGAAGGAGTTTACCATAGCGGTCCCTATCTCCGCGGATTGTGCTTCCCGCACGACGGAAAGCAGTATCTTCTCATCCTGTTCTGAAAGATTGATCGTAGGCAATAGGGTGGATTGACTGATGGCCATGGCAGTGCAGGCTGTTTCGAAGGCGCCTGATGCGGCCAACATGTGACCGGACATGGATTTTATGGCGGTCACCGGTATGCGGGCGGCTTGCTCTCCAAAGACGAGATGGATTGCCTCGCATTCGGCAATGTCTCCCACAGGGGTTGATGTGCCATGGCTGCTTATCAGATCGACATCCGATGGTGTAATCCCTCCAGCGGTCAAGGCGCTATTCATTGCCCTTGCCTCTCCTTCGGCAAGCGGCTGTGTCTGATGAAAGGCATCAACCGAGTTGCCATACCCGATGATCTCGGCATAGATTCTCGCCCCCCGTCTTTGTGCGGCTTCATATTCTTCAAGAACGACAATGCAGGCACCTTCAGAGAGCACAAAGCCATCGCGATGTCTGTCAAAGGGTCTGCTTGCGCTCTGATCAGGGATTTTCGACAGCGCCCCGGCACTGCCATAGCCTTCCAGACACGTTCTGCAGAGCGGTGCATCAGCGCCTCCTGCAATGACCGGGCCTGTAAAGCCCGCCTTGATCATACGGTAGGCCTCACCGATTGCATTGGTGCCGGAGCTGCAGGCGTTCGAAATGCCGAGGCAGTATCCTTTCAGTCCAAGTTTTTGGGCGGTATAGGACGCTGCCATGCTTATGGTCGTCGAGGGCATGAGGTAGGGGGAAAAACGGCGGTTTCTTGTCCTGCGGCCGGTATCAGGGAGCTGAGCGCTGAGAGCCATTTCGATCGTTCTGATGCCGCCCCTGCTCGATCCGATGATTACGCCGCCGGAATTCAGATAGTTGATCTGCTGTGGCGTGGCGCCTTCTCCCTCCCCCGCCTGCGTGACCAGCCCGGCATCTTCCGCAGCCATAAGCGCTGCCTTTACCGCATACTGCGCAAAGGGATCAAGTCGTCGTATCTCCTTTACGCTTAGATAAGGGACAGGATCAAAACCCTTCACTTCGCCGCAGACCTTCCATGGTATGCCGTCCGTCTTAAAACGCGTAACAGGAGCAATCCCTGATCGCTGCCTGCAGGCAGCTTCCCAGGAAGCATTAAAGGTGCTTCCCAGCGGCGTTACGGCCCCGATTCCTGTTAATGCGATCCGATGCATAGTAAACCATATTACCACAAATGGTTTACCACTTTCTTTTTTCGGCTGCCGCATCTCGATGAGGTATCCTCCCTGATTCATAACACAAAACTTGCATAAAGATTTTTAATTAGAGGATAATAATAAGCTTTTAATCCTTGCAAGGAGAGGGTGTGGCCGGGGAACTTCTGAAAAGAAGACGTGAAGAGCTGGGGCTTGACCTGAAACAAACGGCAGATCTTCTGAAGATCAAGGAAGACTACCTTGCGTCAATTGAAAATGACCTCTTCGAGAAGCTTCCTGTTGCGGTATATACCATAGGTTATATCCGCTGCTATGCGGCGTATCTGCATATCGATCCTGAACCGATCATCGCCATTTATACGGGACATCTTACCCAGCCCAAGCCATCGACTATTTTCCCTGTAGCTTCTTCTAAGAAGAAGATCCCTTTTTATTATTACGTGATTCCTGCATTTGTGATAATTCTTCTTATTCTTGGTGTTTTCATCCTGGGACAGGGAAGAGCAGTGCCCGAGAAACAAATGGCGGCAGTGCCCGCCCCGCCTGTACAGCGCGTCGAGCCGGTCCCGGCAGAGCGGCAGCCGTCGCGGCCTGAGAACGAAACCGGCCGATCACAGTCTCAGGCAGTGCCGCCGGCTGTAAGCAGCCAGGCAACCGGTATTCAGAAGCCTCAGGTCTCCGGTGAGCACAGTCTTGTGATTACTGCAGATGATCTGACCTGGATGCATATCAAGTTTTCAAACGGCAAATATGAAGAGGTACTGCTCAGGCCGGGCACGACCCGGACCTGGCAGTTTGCTGACAAGGCGGTGCTGAAGCTTGGCAACGCAGGCGGCATCAGGTTGAATCTCGACGGAAAGGATATTGGCTCGCCGGGGAGCCTTGGCCAGGTTATGACCCTGGTTTTTCCTGAAAATCAGCAGATCAACAGGCAGGGTGAGTAGCCGGCTTTCGTGAAAGAGGTAATAAACAAAAGAGCATTTCCCAGAAGAAAGCTTGATCTCACCTTTGACCTTATCGTGAACGGTCAGGCCGTTTCTGCGGTTGCGACAGATTTTTCTCCAACCGGCATTGCCATTTTTATCAAGGGCATGTCAGAGCTCAATTCCCAAGTCCTCGATCTGAAGATCAGGGACATCAACCTCAATGCCTCCGGCAAGATCATCTGGAAAAGGGAGATGTTTGCCGGCCTGAAGGTAGGCGTTATCAGAATGGGGCCTCTGGAAGGAATGCTGGGCTACTATCGGCTTTCGGACCTTCTCTCAGGTATACAAAGGGCGCGCAAATCGGGAGTCCTGCATATCGAAACAGAGCAATCACACCGAAAGATATATTTTAAGGATGGGGAGATGGTCTTTTCACTGTCTGACCCGAAGGAAGAACCGCCTGGTGCCATGCTTCGTGCGTCAGAACCTCAGGACCTGGTTCAGGCAGCGCATCAGAGCGCTGCGTCGGTTATCATGAACCTCTGTACGGCTGAAGATGCGAAGTTCATATTCAGGGAAGAGCCCCTGCCGGGAGGGGAAATTATACAACTGAATCTGAATACAAGCGATCTCCTGTATCGCGGCGCCAGAAAGGCAGAATGTATTGATGCCTTCAAACGCAGATATCTCCCTCACCATACCACGGTATCCATTTCATCTGACATAAGCAGTATCCTGGATCGACTGGTGCTTGAGGCGCGGGACAAAGAGATCCTCTCGCTGATAAACGCCAAGGTTTCGCTCAGCGAGATCCTCGCGGTCTCTCCCTCGAATGAGGAAGATACCCTCAGAGCGGTTTACGCACTCTTTAGCGCCCGGTTGCTTGAGATGGAGGCAGAGACTGCGGGGGAAAGCCCTCAGGAACATATGATTGCACCCGAGGGAACGTCGATTGATCCTGGACTTGCCGAGAGGATCGATAAGATTTACCACGAGCACAAAACGCTCGGGTATCAGGGAGTGCTCGGCCTGCTGCCGGGAGCAACATCTTCCGAGATCAAGCATGCGTATCATGCACTGGCAAAGGAATACCATCCGGACCGTTATTTATTCGTTCAGTCCGGGGAGTTGAAGGAAAAACTCAACGTTATTTTTGCCTATATTAATGAAGCATACCGGGAGCTTTCGAGGTCCGGCAGCAGCAGTCAACAGCAGACGCAGACTGCCGCCCCCCAGGCGGAACCTCAGGGCACGAACAACAAGACTATGGCTCAGGGGAAATACCGGCAGGGCCGGCAAAGCCTGAACAATCAGGATAATGAGAATGCCATGACTTTTTTGGGTCAGGCAGTATACCTTGATGATTCAGTGCCTGATTATCATTTTTTTTATGGCATTGCCCTGCTCAGAAACAAGAAGATCAAGGAAGCCGAGGCGTCGATACTCAAGGCAGTTTCTCTCTCCCCCCATAATGCTGACTATGTTGCAGAGCTTGGCCATATCTATTTGAAGCTCGGTTTTATGCTCAGGGCGAAGAATACCTTTGATAAAGCACTCAAGATCAATCCTCACCAGGCAGATGCCGCCGAAGGGATGAAAAAAATCGTTGAGTTGCAGAAAGATTAACGGGACTTAAAGCCGGGGCAGCCCTCAAAGCCAAGGCATCCCCCTGCCTTTTTTCTGAGCATGCAGTCCGTATTGATACATATGGATACGTTGTCGCCATATGCCCTGCCGGCTCTCCCGGTCTGTTTGGCCGAAGATGAGTTCGGGATGTCGCTTTTATCGGCAATGCCCTTATGTCTTGTCGAACGTGTTTTCATATATGTTGCGTTAGGCCAATGGCAGAAGACTTGAGCCAACCTGCTTCCGGCTGGTTGAATGAGCTTTTTTATATCATAATATAAGCAGACCCTGTTATGAAAGAACCAGACATAGATATCATGAGAGCAGACAACCTCATAGAAAAAACCGAGCAGGCTATTGTCAAAAACGGTCTTCTCGCAGAAGGCGATTCTGTTGTCGTCGGTTTTTCCGGCGGCCCTGATTCTACCTGTCTTCTGTATCTGCTGCATACGCTTAAGGAAAAATATCAACTGCGCATATGCGCACTTTATATCAAC
Source organism: Nitrospirota bacterium (assembly GCA_016235245.1). Lineage (NCBI taxonomy): Bacteria > Pseudomonadati > Nitrospirota > Nitrospirota bacterium. The sequence continues at coordinate 123,146 of JACRLO010000004.1, forward strand.
CACAACCTCAGGCCCGATGAGGTGCCTGCAGAGATAGCGTTCTGCCGGAAATTCTGCGAGGATCTTGGCATACCGTTCATGGTTGAATCGGTCGATGTCATTTCGTTTAGTGAAGAACACCGCATGAACAGGCAGGAAGCTGCGAGGGAACTCAGGTATCAGGCCTTCGGGAAGGCGTCTGCTGAAATAGGGGCGAACAAGGTGGCGCTTGCCCATAATGCCGATGATCAGGCAGAAACCCTGTTGATGAGACTGGTCAGGGGAGCAGGACCCGCAGGGCTTTCCGGCATACCCGTGAAGCGGGGCAACATCATACGGCCCCTTCTGGAAACAGGAAAGCAGGAGATTGAGAGGTTCCTTGTGGGCAGGGACATCGTGGCGGTCATCGATTCCTCCAACCGTAAAGAAGACTACTTCAGGAACATGGTAAGGCTGAGGCTCATGCCAATACTGAAGCAGGCGAACCCGCAGCTTCTGCAGTCGCTTGGCCATACCATGGAGATCCTGCGGGAAGAAGAGCGCTACTTCGAGATCCTTGTTACCAAGACGCTGATGAAGCTCATCAGCAGAAAGTCCCAAAAGAGGATCGAGCTGTTTCTGTCTCCCCTGGAGGCAATGGAAACGGTCATTCTCAGGAGAGTCCTCAGGCGGGCGCTCAGCGAAACAGAAGGACTGAGGGGCATAGGCTTTCTCCATATCGAAGACATCATTGCTCTTATCAAGAATGGCAAGAGCGGGGACAGGCTTATGCTGCCAAGGGACATTCGCGTGATCAAGGATTACGCTCTCCTTGTGATTACGTCCGAGGAGCCCCTGCGTATTGCAGAGTATACTCTCGATCTGCCGGGCGAGGCGGTCATTGTGGGTGCCGGACAGGTGGTGACTGCGGCCAGAGAAGAGGGAACTGAGCAGCTGGGCGACGGGAAATCGTCAGTGGTCCTTGATGCAGAGAAGCTGCGGTTTCCGCTTACGGTGAGGCCGCGCAGAACAGGAGACTTCTTTTACCCCATGGGATTTGGCAGGAAAAAGAAGCTCCAGGATTTTCTTGTGGACATGAAGGTGCCGCGCGATGAGCGCGACAGTATACCGGTAGTTGTTTCCGGAGATGATATCGCCTGGATAGCCGGATACCGGGCAGATGAAAGGTTCAAGGTGAGAGATCAGACGAAAAAGTTTGTGAGACTTGGTATAGTAAAAGGGAAATTTTAGAGGGTGGGGGCAGGACTGTCAGCCACATGCTCAACAATACGTTACAAAACGCAATTAATTGGTTCAGGAGGTTATTTTGGCAGAACAGATTAGGGTAAGATTTGCACCCAGTCCGACAGGACATCTTCATATAGGCGGTGCGCGCACGGCCCTTTTTAACTGGCTCTATGCGCGCCACAGTGGCGGGACTTTTATTCTCCGGATCGAGGATACGGACAGGACGCGCTCGACCGATGAATATATCGAGGCGATCATCGAGGGCATGAAATGGCTTGACCTTGACTGGCAGGAAGGTCCGTTCAGGCAGACAGACCGGTTCGACGTGTACAGAAATTATGTCGAAAAACTGGTGCAGGAAGGTAAGGCATATCACTGCTACTGCTCTGTTGAAGAACTCGAGCAGCGCAGGCATCTTGCCATAGCGCAGGGCAAGCCGCAGAAATACGACGGCAGATGCCGGGACCTCAGAGAGCCGATCCCGGGCAGGGTCCCTGTTGTCAGGTTCAAGACCCCGCAGCAGGGAGAGACCGTTGTTGATGACCTGATCAGGGGCAGGGTGGTCTTTGAGAACGCTCAGCTCGATGACCTGATCATCCTCCGCTCTGACAATACCCCTACCTATAATTTCACGGTTGTTGTCGATGACGTAGATATGCGGATCACCCATGTCATCCGCGGCGACGACCACCTCAACAACACCCCCAAGCAGATCCATATCTACCAGGCCCTCGGATACGAGACACCAAGATTTGCTCATCTGCCGATGATACTCGGTGCAGACAAAACGCGCCTGTCAAAGCGCCATGGAGCGACCTCGGTCATGGCCTATTACGAGATGGGTTATCTGCCGGATGCCCTCGTAAACTATCTGGTGCGCCTCGGCTGGTCGCACGGCGATCAGGAGGTCTTCAGCCGCGAAGAACTGGTCAGCTATTTTTCTTTTGAAAATGTCGGCAATGCAGCAGCAGTCTTTAATCCGGAAAAACTGCTCTGGCTGAACCAGCAATATATCATGGCAACTGCTCCGGAGAAGCTTGCCGAACTCGTACTGCCTTTTCTGAAAAAGGAACAGACCATTTCTGAGGGACAGGCGCTGGACATGGCGTGGCTTGCCAGCGCAGTAAAGACCCTGCAGGAGAGGGCAAAGACGCTGGTCGAGCTTGCAACGTCGCTTCGTTACTATATCGTTGAGGATGTGACTTTTGACGAGAAGGCAAAGGAAAAGTTCCTGAATGAAAAGAGCCTGCCGCTGCTCAATGACCTGAAGGATGCGCTTGCATTGCATGCTGACTTCTCTCATGCTGGGCTGGAGCCGGTCTTCAAGGGTATTGTCGAAAAGCATGGCGTGAAACTCGGCGCCCTTGCACAGCCCGTGCGTGTTGCCATGACCGGTGGCACGGAAAGTCCGGGCATCTATGAGGTGCTTGAAGTGTTAGGCAAAGAGACGACCCTGAAGAGGCTTGAAAAGGCAATCAGTATTCTTGCGTGAGCCTGCTGCGTTTTGCTTTGAATTCCTTGCATTTTCCTGTACCTGCGTTACCCACGCGTGCGAAATATTCTCGACATTATTTTATTTCATGTTACGATAGTAGTGGGAAGAATTGCCTGATATTACCTGAGTTGTTACTCTTGGAAATGGCAATTTTGGGAAGAAGTAATCGTTATTTTTAGAAAATTTACGGGGGGGGGAGTAGCATGTGAGAATACAATTAGTATTCCTTGCCGCGGTCCTTCTTGTTTTCCTCTTTTTCGGAAATATCCCTGCCTATAGCGCAGCTGACAGTCCGAATCAACAGGTCAAAATCGGCGTTCTTGCCTATCGGGGTGCGGAAACCGCGCTAACGATGTGGGGGCCGACCGCCGACTATCTGTCGAAGAATATCCCTCGCAATACTTTCTCCATCGTACCACTGGGGTTTCATGAGATTGGCCCTGCGGTTGAGCGCGGGGATGTGGACTTTGTTCTGGCAAATTCCTCTATCTATGTTGAACTGGAAGCGCGGTACAACGCAAACCGGATCGCGACCTTGCGAAACGATGGACTTCATGGAGGCCAGACCGTATTCGGCGGCGTGATCTTCTGCCTGGCCGACAGAAGCGATATCAACAGTCTTGGCGATCTGAAAGGTAAGTCCTTTTTAGCGGTTGATGAAGCCTCTCTGGGCGGCTGGCAGGTGGCGTGGCGGGAATTGAAAAAAAGCGGTCTGGACCCATACCGGGATTTCAGCGGTCTGCACTTCTCCGAGACCACGCACGACGACGTTGTATACGCCATCCGCGACGGTAAGGCTGATGCCGGGACGGTGCGCACAGACACGCTTGAGCGTATGACAGCGGAAGGTAAAATTGACATTCGCGCATTTCGCATTCTGAACCAACAGGAGAAGGGCTTCCCGTTCCAGCTCAGCACCAGGCTCTATCCTGAATGGCCGCTTGCCGCGACAAGGAATACTGATATTGAACTTGCGGAACAGGTGGCTGTTGCACTCTTCGGCATGCCGCATGACAGCTCCGCGGCAAAAGCGGGCAAAATAACCGGCTGGACTATTCCGCTTGTCTACCAACCGGTGCACGACCTGATGAAGGAACTCCGTCTCGGGCCGTATAAAGATTATGGGAACATAACCGTAGCGGACGTGTTCAGACAATATTGGCGCTGGATCGTTTTCGTAATCGCCTCGATAATTATTATGATTATCCTGACTCTGCATGCGCTCAGGCTGAACAAATATCTTGTTCGGTCCAATCAACTTGTGGAAGAGGCGCGCAACGGACTTGAGCAGAAAGTTCAGGCGCGTACCGTGGAACTGCAGACGGCAAATGAAGAGCTGAGTAATGAGATTGCCGAACGCAGGAAAACAGAGGAAACGCTCCGCAAACTATCCCGCGCTGTCGAGCAAAGCCCAGCCACGATTGTTATTACGGACGCCAGCGGCGTTATCGAATATGTCAATCCGAAATTTACGGAAATTACTGGCTATTCAGCCGACGAAGCGATCGGGAAAAATCCACGGATTCTGCAATCAGGAGAAACACTCCGGGAGGAGTATGACCGCTTATGGGAAGCCCTCCGGGCAGGTCATGAGTGGCACGGCGAGTTTTGCAATAAAAAGAAGAATGGTGAATTGTACTGGGAATCTGCCACCATCGCTCCCATCATGAACAGTGAAGGAACAGTTACTCATTACGTGGCAGTCAAGGAAGACATTACCAGGCACCGGGAGGCCCAGGAGCAGATCCGGCAAGCCAAGGAAGAATGGGAACGCACTTTCGACGCCATTGCCGACCCGCTCATGATCCTTGACACGAACTATCATATTATCAAGGCCAATAAATCCATGGCAGATGCCTTGGGCGTTACCCCGGTCCGGGCAGTCGGGATGACCTGCTATGAGTCTGTTCATGGAACAACGGCACCGCCTGACTACTGCCCCCATGCAAAGCTCTTAGCGGACGGCCAGGCCCGCTCGCTGGAGATCCATGAACCGAGGCTCGGCGGCCACTACTTCATCACCGTCTCCCCTCTTTGCGCGGCCAACGGCACGCTGATCGGGTCCATCCACTCTGCCCGGGATATTTCCGTGCTTAAGAAGGCCGAAGAAATGAGCAAGCAATACTCCCGCGATCTTGAGCGGTTGCTTTCCATCTCGCGTGACACGACCGTGACCACGGACTTGAAGGGCTTATACCGGTCTTTCATCTCTGTCTCGCAGGAGCTTTTGAACTTTGACTTTTCGACGTTGTTGCTGCTGTCCGAGGACAGAATGAATCTGACTGTTGCAGACATCCTTGGCTTCCCGGAATCCCTGATCGGCCATTTCAGCCTTGCTGAGGGACAGGGGCTCTCGTCCCTTGTTCTGAAGAACAAAAGAGCGGAGACCGTGGCAGACTTCCTCTGCGAAAACCGGTTCGAAGTGCCTGCCATTGTTGGAGAGAAAGGCATCCATTCTGCTGTGGCTGTGCCGATGCTGATGAAAGACGAGGTCATCGGCGTTCTGATCGGGCATACGCTGCAACGCAGGGAGTTTTCCAAAAACGAGATCAATATTTATCAGCATATCGCCAACAATGCTGCGGTCGCCATCCGGAACGCGATGAACACGGACATGCTCAGGAAAAAAGAAAAGTATGTCCGGGATGTAACGGCAGCGCTGGGAGAAGGCGTCTATGTGTTGGACCCGCGCGGCAACGTAACCTTCATGAATCCGGAGGCTGAGGCGCTTCTTGGATGGTCAGAGAAGGAACTGATCCATAAAAATATCCACGATGTGATCCATAACAGGCGGGCAGACGGAACCACCCTTTTGTTCGATGACTGCGAGATGCGGAAGGTCATCGAGACCGGAAACCGGTTCCATTCCACGGAGGAGGTGTTCGTCCGAAAAGATAGGACCGTTTTCCCCGTGTCCGTCCACAGCAGGCCGTTGATGGAGGACGGGAAGATCATTGCATCGGTCACCGCTTTCCGCGACATCAGCGAGAGAAAACAGAGAGAACTGGAACGTGAAAGCCTTATAGCTGAGCTCCAGAAGGCGCTTGCGGAGATCAAGACCCTGCACGGCATATTGCCAATCTGCTCATACTGCAAGAAGATCAGGGACGACAAAGGGGCCTGGATACAGATGGAGAGCTATATCAGCAAACACACAGATTCTCAGTTTAGCCACGGCATATGCAAAGAGTGCGCGAAGAAGGAATTCCCTCAGTATTTTAAAGAGCCCGGGGGGCGAGATGAGGCCGAGTCCCCCAAGAATTCATGATCAGGGTAGGAACTATGGATAATAAATATCGCATTTTGATTGTAGATGATGAGCCGATGCTGGCAGAAATGCTTAAAGAAGGGGTAAAGGCCTTCGATCATACCTGCAGGACTGCATCCAGCGGCATTGCTGCACTGGAACTGCTTAAAACGGAAACGTTTGATCTCATGCTCACTGACGTCATAATGCCGGGTATGGATGGGTTTGTGCTTACTCACGCGGTAAAAGGCATGTATCCTGACCTAGCAGTCATTGTCATGACCGGGTTCGCAGAGGAAGAGACCTATGAGCGGGCAATTACCGCAGGTGCTTCTGATTTCATAAAGAAGCCTTTCACGATAGGAGAGTTGCTGGTAAGAATTGATCGCATCGTGAGAGATATTGCCGTGATAAATGAGATGAAGAAAAAACATGATGATGCTACCAATATTTCCCAGGAAATGATTGCAGGTCTGCAGGAAGAGGCCTCAGAAAAGATCAAAAAATTACAGGAAACCATATCTGAACTTAAGCCCGACTGACCGACAGGCTGTAATGCCGAGAAAACAGCGAGACAGACTCAGTTTGCTGTGATAGAGTGGCAATAATTATGTTTTAGATTTTTATTTATTCCAGTAGAATTTATTCCAGCTTAATTTGCATATAATTGAGTCAGGCAGCCTGTCGTAATGCCGTCCTAAGGAATATGCAATATATTTCAGAATGTTTCTTGCGATAAATTCCGGCAGCAGGTAACTTTTCCCGTTCTTGCCCAGAAAAGCCAGGGCTGATTGTACATAGCGTGCCCCCTCTCCTTCCGCTTTTCCAAACTCTCGAATGATCCACTGTTCTGATTTGTGGAAGACCCCGATATCGAAATACCTGCCTGCTTCCTGAAAAGCGGAATAGTTATGGGAATGATAGACCATCGCGTCAGGGACATACGCTATCTTATATCCGGCAAGCAATAATTTGGCGCCTGCATAAGTGTCTTCGCCGAGGATCAGTTTTTCTTTAAACCAGAGGATTCTTTCCAATGAGCTTCTCCGGTATGCACAAAAGGAGTTGGAGAGAAAAGGCGTCTTGATCCCATAGGTCTTCTTGTCGCCCAGAGTCCTTATATACGGGGTTTCAGGATAATTAAACAGCCTCAGGTGTGCTCCAAAGGCGCTGGCATCAGTATAGGGTAATTGTCAGCCGAAGGAAGCAGCGATCAGCGGGTCGTCAAAAAGCCTTACCATATTTTCGACACTGTGCCGGTCAAACGGAAGAGCGTCCTGTGTCATATAGAGCAGGATGTCTCCTTTTGCTGCGTTGCCTGCCAGTGTCCTTGTCTTTCCATGATCAAAATCCTCGCGCCGGACGACTAATACCCTTGCGCCGAACGATTCTGCAAGCTCAACAGTCCTGTCAGACGATGAGGAATCAACCACGATTATCTCGGAAGAAACAGTCTGAGATCTCAGGGCCTCAAAAAGGTTCCGCATCTGTTTTTCGGCATTAAATGTAGGGATAATGATACTTGTCATGCAATAAGCGTTAAGGTCAGATCTCCCGTAATTCTGTATTCCGCGGTACGCAATACCTGATCCTTGTATCAGTAAGTATATCCTTTGTTTCGGAACTTCGCCAGTTTTGATAATACCAACTGAACATAAGAGCCGGATTTTGCCTTACGCTAATCGTCTTAGCCCAATCCGACGATCTAAATTTCATTGAGTGGGTAAATATTCCCCAGATCATTGGGGCAATATGTAACAGTATTGACTAATAGTTGATAAAATATCTTTCAAATCCGGCAGGTTATAAGCGAGGCGACTGTGGCACTGGAATTGCCTCTTATTAAAACACTGTGAGCGACATCCTGTTATGCACGCAAAATCCGATGCTGATCAAAGGCCTCTACGGAATCCTTCGAGACGAGGGATACAATGTCGATCTTTCAGATTACCCTGCCCATGCTGTTCAGCAGATTATAAAGAACTCCTACGAAGCAGTTATTATCGACTCTCAGGCCTTTGGTATGCCTGCCGAGGATGCCATAAAGGTCATGAAAACCATTGCGCCAGACATCAGGGTGATCCTTGTCGGATATCCTGAAGACGAAACAGATTCACTCAGCATCAAAGTACCGATAGACCTTGAGAAGTTGAGGGACCTTGTTCATAGCCTGCATAACAGAAGCATTACTTCGCATATATAAGGAGGAATCACCTGTATGACCATGACACCGAGAGAGACGATCCTGAAGGCCTTTGCAATGGAGCCGACCGAGAGGATGCCGGTAACGCTCTTTGGCGGCGGTATGTGGTCCGTCAAGGACTACGGCACGAGTTTCGAAGAGCTTTCGACCAATGTGGACAAGAACGTGCAGATGTGCGTTACCGAGGCGGAGAAGATCAGGTCAGACATTGTGTATGTAGGATCAGGGTTTAACAATTTTCATGCGATCGCACTGGGAAGAAAACTGGGTGTTGGCGTAAAGTTCCGCGAGATCGGGGCACCTGACATGACTGCCCATGTGGTGAGTTCTGAAGAGGACCTTGCAAAGCTCGACATGGAAGATATTTTCAGGGACCCTGTAGTCCAGGCAGTAATGGATGCAACGCGGAAGGTCAGGCAGAAGATCGGCGACAAATATCTGGTTACCATGACCTGTTGGGGGCCTTTCACGCTTGCTGCCCGTTTTGTGGGCGAAGAGACTTTTATGAAGGCCACGTTCAAAAAGCCTGCCTTTGTCGAAAAGATGGTGGACTTCTGCGCAGACCTGCTTATCAAACTCTATGAACCCCTGGTCAAAGATGGGATCGAGGCGCTTAGCATTGCTGACCCTACGGCTTCAGGCGACCTGATCAATGCAAAGCAGATGGCACGATTCGCTGTGCCGCCGCTCAAGAAATTGAGCGACTGGGCAAAATCGCAGGGTGCCCATACGATCCTTCATATCTGCGGCAATACGGCAGACAGGCTTGATCTTTTCCCTCAGACAGGGTGCTCTACGATATTTTTTGATCAGAAGGTCGATATTGCCAAGGCACGCGAGGCGCTCCTTGGCAATATGTCCTTTGGCGGCAATGTTGCCCCGGTGCATGTGCTTCTGAACAAGACAGAGGCGGAGGTCGAGGCTGCCTGCCGCGAGGTTATTGAGGTTGCGGGCAAGGACAATAAGGGATTCATCCTTGTGCCGGGCTGCGATATCCCGCCCACGATCTCATTTGAAAATCTGAAAAAGTTCCATGACGTAGCGCTGAACTGGAAATATTAGAAAATGGGGAATAGGGTTTAGGGATTAGGGCTTGGTGTTTAACCAAACCTGATCCCCAATCCCCAACCCCAAGAAAGGATACCCCTGAGGGAGGTGAGGAAATATACAGGGGATTTAGAGGTAAGGGAGGTAATGAAAGAATGGGATTGCTCGATTTTGTAAAAACATTCTTGGCCTTGCGCCAGGAGATCAAACCACGGAGGTAAGTAAGATGGCAGAGAAAATGACAGCTGAACAGGTTAATGCGTACATGAAGCAGCAGTGCGGTTTTGTCCCGAGGATGTTTCAGGTTATCAATACGGTAACGCCGGATCCGGGCAGGACCTTTGCAGATTTTTATGCGAGCATCTTCGGCGACGGAGCACTTTCGAGAAAGGTTAAGGAACTGATGTTCATGTCAGGAGGCGTTGCCTATTGTTCACGGCGCTGCATTATCCATGTTATCCCTGCTGCTGAGGCAGGAGCAACCTGGAATGAAGTTTTCGAAGCAGCAGCAGTCGGCATGATCCTGGCAGGCTTTGTGCCCGGCGGCCCCGGCATACCCTATGCTTTTGAATATGCTCTGAAGTGTCTTGATATCTTCGACAAGTTCAAGAAGGGCGAGAAGTGGGAGTATCTGCCTGCTCCGAAGTTCGATCACGGCGTATTTTAAGAGAGCGGGAACCCGGAGGTCAGAAAACAGATTGCTGTCACTCAGAGTCTGGCTTCTGACTTCTGTGTTCTGAAGTACGAAAAAAAGGGACAGCGTCCTGAAAACAGGAACGACCGCCCCATGTGAGAAAGTAAAAATAGTTTAGCATAAATTACCACGATAAGGAGAGAGAATGTTCAGATTTGAAAAGGAACAGAAGGTGTTCAATTTCAGCGGCATCCCGGTGGGCGGCCAGCCGGGAGAGAACCCGCCGCTTATGATAGCTTCGCTTTTCCATAACAAAGACAGCGTCACCAAGACCGACCGGAAGGGCAATTTCGACCGTGACAGAACAAAGGAGATGCTGAAGCAGATGGAGCAGATCTCCGAGGCCACGGGAGTGCCTGCCATGGTGGCCATGGTGGCCAACTCCCCGGACGAGGCAAAGACCTATATTGATTTTTATCTTGAAAATACATCCATGCCCTTTGGCATTGACATGTGGGTGGCTGAACAGCGGGCGAAGGCAACCGAATATGTTGCAGAGATCGGTGTGCAGGACAAGTTCCTGTACAACAGCATCACGCCCTGGGACAAGGACATTAAGGGACAGGTGCAGCGTCTTAAAGACCTCGGTATTAAGCATGTTGTTATACAGGCATTTGACGATCAGGACCAGTCGCCGGCAGGCAGGGTAAAGTCTTTCGAGTCGATCATGGCTCAGGGCGCCGATTCTTTTGATACGATCATCGTGGACACGTCGGTCATGAATATGCCTTCCACGTCTTTTTCCTGTGTGGCCAACAGGTTGATAAAGGAGAAACACGGATTTCCCTGCGGGGGTGCGTATTCGAACGGCACGCATATGTGGGGCGAGATTAAGCAGAAGTGGGGACTTGACGGGTTCAAGGCTATGGACGCGGTGGTCCAGGGCATGGGTTCAGCGCTCTGGTCTGATTTCAATTTTTGCGGCCCGGCAGTCACGGCACCCCGTGTATTTCCGGCAGTGGCAAGCGCGCATATCCTGCTTTCTACGCTGGTCTATGACGAAACCGGGACGATCTATGATAATCCGAACCTGCCGATTCGAAAACACTTAGCTGACTTCATCGTAAAAATGCAGGAAGGCGGGATGAGGAAAAAAGGGAAATAAATATGCGAAAGGAGAATTACTGTTCATGAATTCACGCGAAAGAGTATTGAAAGTGTTTAGAAAGGAGCCGGTCGACAGGGTGCCCTGTTTCAGCGGTATGGGCAACATTACCGAGACCGGAATCAACGGGCTCGGGTACAAGTTCGCCGGCATCCACCTCGATGCAAAACAGATGGCGGAGACCGCTGCAACGACCTACAAGCTGTTCGGGTACGAATGCGGTGTTGTGCCGGTTGACCTCTGCGTTGAGGCAGAGGCGATGGGCTGCGTCATCAATGTATATCCGCAGGCAGAAGGCATCCTCTATCCTACGATCAAGGAAAAGCTTATCCATAACGAGGCGGAGATGGACACCATCAAGCTGCCTGACGGCTTTTCCGAGAAGGGGAGAATACCGATGATGCGAGAGGCTATCGGACTTCTGAAGGCTGATATTGGCAACGATGTTGCCATCGGCTCGTATGTGCTCGGTCCCTTTACCCTTGCCGGCCAGATCATGGAGCTGAATGACCTCCTGAAGCTTTCCTTCAAGAAGGCGGACAAGGTTGCAAAGCTGCTCGATCTCTGCGCAGATGCCATTATCCTTACGGCAAAGGAATACGAGAAGGCCGGTGTAGATTTCATAACAGTCAGGGAGATGGGCGCCACCAGCGATGTGCTCAGCCCCCGGGTATTCAAGAGCCTTATCATGCCTCCGCTCCAGAAGGTGCTGAAGGCGATTTCAGCCTTTTCCGTGCTCCATATCTGCGGAAAGACGAACGATATCGTAACGTCAATGATGGAGGCAGGGCCTACGGCCATAAGCGTTGAGCAGAAGAACGATGTTGCAGAATCAAGAAAGAAGCTCGGTCCTGATGCCATTATCTTCGGCAATATGGATGCATACAACGTGCTGGTTTCAGGCAGCGAGGAAATTGTGCGTCAAGCGGTCAGAAAGTGTATTGACGACGGCGTGAGCGGTGTATGGCCGGGATGCGATATCTGGCCGACTGTGCCGCCTCAAAATATGAAGGCAATGGTGGAAGAAACGATCTCATACGGAGGTAAAAAATAATGGCAGATGAAACAAGAAAGAAAGAGATCCTTGAGAAGATGAGAAACGGCGTTATCCAGTACGACGAGGACGCCTGCAGGGAAGGTGCAAACGAAGCCCTTGAAGCAGGACTTGATGCGAACGAGGCTATCTTCGACGGCCTGGTCTCAGGCATGGAAGAGGTAGGCAGGCTTTTCGAGGCCCAGGAATATTTCGTTCCCGAGATCCTCATGTGCGCTGATGCCCTGTATGCAGGACTCGACATTCTGAAGCCTCACTGCAAGCAGATGGACCTTGGCCTGAAGGGATCGGTCGTCATCGGCACGGTCGAAGGCGATGTCCACGATATCGGCAAGAACCTCGTTAAAATGATGTTCGATGTTGCGGGCTTCAATGTCTATGACCTCGGCCGGGACGTGCCCCTGGATAAATTCGTGGATGAGCAGCTCAAGACAGACTCTGATCTGGTTTGCTTATCGGCCATGATGACGACGTCCATGGTCGGCATGCCTACGGTTATCGAAAAGATCAAGGCCAAGAACCCCAACTGCATGATCATGATCGGCGGCGCTCCGACATCCAAGGACCTTGCTGACAAGTGGGGTGCTGACGGGTATGCAGAAGACGCCAGCAATGCCCTGAAAGAGGCGATCAAGATGGTCGCATTCCTGAAGAAGCTGAGGGATGAAAAGGCTGCCAAGCAGTAACTGGTGAATGCGGACCCGCTCAAGCAGTACCTGAGGAGCGAAGGAGCAACGCTGGTCGGCGTCGGCGATGTGACCGAGGCCCTGTCAAAGGAGATCGTTCACCTGAACCGCGGCATCGCCATAGCGGTGAACAGGAACCTTAACAGGGAAACGATACGTCTTCTGGCTCTGCTTCAGGGTGCCACGGTCGCATGGCTCAGTGCACGGGGATACCGGAACCTTTCGATTCCCCCTGACTCTGACCGGCAGAAAGTTAAGCTGCTAAGCAGCTTGTACAAGCTTTTCTGCCATAAGACCGCAGCCACCTGTTCCGGGCTGGGCTGGGTTGGCAAGAACGGGCTTTTGATCAACCGGCAGTACGGTTCCCGGCTGTCCTGGGCTACGGTGCTGACCAATGCCCCACTTGATGCTGACGAGCCGGTGAGGGAGTCAGAATGCGGAGACTGCGATCTATGCGTAACACACTGTCCTTCCGGAGCAATCAAAGGCGGTCATTGGTCCCTGGGCAATCCCCGGCTGAAGCTCGTTGCATACGAAAAGTGTGCTGCGCTCAAAAGCAGGCGTCAGGCTCTCGACGGCAAGCCCAATTGCGGGTTCTGCGTTACGGTATGTCCTTATTCGAGGAAGGCAAGCGCGAAGAACAGAGAAGTAAAACAGCCGGGACAAAGAAAAAATACATAGCGACCTCAAGGAGGAAATATAGATGAGTCGTAAATTCAAGGTTATTTTCCAGCCTGCAGGCAGGCGGGGAGAAATAGAAGAGGGTACAACCATACTCAAGGCTGCACAGCTTCTGGGCGTTGACCTCGAAGCCCTCTGCGGCGATAAAAAAGTATGCGGCAAATGCAAGGTGCGGATCGAGGAGGGATATTTCGAAAAGGACAATCTCGAATCCGGCATGTCCCATATCATCCCTTCGGAGGCGGGTGCTGACGAACTGAAGCATATCAAGCCTGAGGACGGTCCCGGCGTTCGCCTGGCCTGTTCAAGCCATATCCATGGCGACCTCAAGGTCTTTGTCCCTGAGAGGTCGCGGGCAGGCAAGCAGGTGGTCAGAAAAGCGGCCAGTGAACTGACGATTGCACTCGATCCTGCAGTCAAAAAATATCCTCTGACGCTGACGCCGCCAACACTGCATGAGATGACGACCGGCGACTATGAACGCGTTATAAAGGCCCTTGAGGAGATCTATGGCTTGAAAGATCTGAAGTTCGATTTTGAGGTGCTGCTTGGGCTGCAGGATGCGCTTCGCCAGGGCGAATGGACCATTACGGCCACGGTTTGGCAGGACAGGGAGATCGTAAAGGTTGAGCCCGGTCATGTGGATGTCTGCTACGGTCTGGCCGTTGACGTCGGGACAACCACCTGTGTCGGTTATCTCTGCGACCTGTCAACCGGCAAGGTGATCAATACCGAGTCGATGATGAACCCCCAGGTCCCCTATGGCGAAGACGTCATGTCCAGAATTACGTACGCCATGTCAAACCCTGAGGGTCTCAAGACCATGCAGGATGCGATCATCACCGGCTTAAACGAGGTCATCAATAAGGTCGTGAGCGAGGTCAGAAAGGACGGCCCGAACCCGGGCTTTGCGATAGATGACCTGACGATCGTCTTCAATACTGCGATGCATCACATATTCCTCGGACTGAACCCGGTCTATATCGGCCGCTCACCGTTCATTCCGGCAGTACAAAAATCACTCGATATCAAGGCCCGCGATCTTGGACTGAAGATCAATCCGGGTTCGTTTATCCATGTGCTGCCGATCGAGGCAGGGTTTGTCGGCGCCGATAATGTCGGCGTGCTGATTGCCAGAGAGCAGTATTTCCAGGATGACATGGTCCTGATCATCGATATCGGCACCAACGGAGAACTCCTGCTTGGCAACAAGGACAGGGTATGCTCAACATCCTGCGCAACCGGCCCGGCGTTTGAAGGAGCACAGATCAAGTTCGGCATGCGTGCAGCACCGGGTGCAATCGAGAAGGTGCTGATCGACCCTGCCACCAAAGAGCCCCAGTACAAGGTGATCGGCAAGGCTGACTGGCATACGCATATCGAGGGCAAGATCGATGCAAAGGGTATCTGCGGATCAGCCATCATTGACGTGATTGCCGAGATGTTCAAGGCCGGCATTATTGATAAGTCCGGCAAGTTCGTAACTGACGCCAATACGAGCCGGATACGCAAGGATGAGGAAGGGAAGCCGGAGTACGTCCTCGCATGGGCAGACCAGACCTCGATTAATCAGGACATAACGGTCACGCAGGGAGATGTCAGGGCGCTTCAGCTTGCAAAGGGAGCGCTCTATGCCGGCGTGAAGCTGATGATGCAGAAGATGGGCGTCACCAAGCTTGACCGTGTCGAGCTTGCTGGTGCATTCGGTAGCCACATTGACCGTGAGGCATCACTGGCATTGGGACTCTTTCCTGATGTGCCGATCGACAAGGTTGTCGTTGTCGGTAACGCAGCAGGTGACGGTTCACGCATGACCCTCCTGAACAGGGGCAAGCGCATCGAGGCTGATGAGCGGGCCAGATGGGTTGAGTTTGTCGAGATCGCAACCGAGCCGGCATTCGAAAAAGAGTTTATGATGGCGATGCATATTCCGCATATGAAGGACAAGTTCCCGAATCTGAAGGCTCTGCTTGAAGAGCAGAAGGCGCCGATTGCTTCATCCATAAAGGGATAGACGCAGGAAGAGAGACAGCGCCTTCTGCCTCTCTTCTACGGGCCATGGGACTGCAAGGATCGATTTCCCCCCCAGGGAATTCCCCTCCCCCTTGCTTTCCATGGCCCGTAGAAGAGGGAGGGAGAAATAATGACAAAGGTCCAGGTTCACTCTGGAGTATGCGGATTTATGGTTATCGTAAGCGTCGAAAGGGACAAGGACAGAAACTTCCACATCAGCCTTGAGACGGAATGTGAGATGGTGAAGAAGATGTCTGAGGATATCTCCTTTCTTGAGTTTCGGGCCCCGTTTTCCGTAATCCTGCATAACCCTGTGTACCGTTCTGCCTCAAAGAACCTCAAGCATGCGGCCTGCCCGGTCCCCTCAGCAATCCTTAAGGCGATTGAGGTAGAGGCTGGCGCCTGCCTTCCGCGCCCTGTCAGCATGACGTTCATCGGTGGAGAGGATTAAAGCCGGCAGGGACAGATGCCGATTATGATAAGATAAATAGAGGCAGCATCGGAGGTAGTCATGAGCGCGCTGAGCATTTTTTTAGCGATATTCCTTGCCCTTTCCCTGTTTCTCAACAGCATTCTTTTTTTCAGAAGACCCTCGGTCAAAACGGGCCGGCAGCTCGATGAATATCTTGCCAGGAATGCCACCGGCAGGCCTGACATATCAAGAACGCTTGATGCAGGAAACGGGCAGAGCGATAACCTCGGCTATTTCAACGCATTTCTTGCGAGGATCCGGGATATCTTTGTTAAGACCTTTTCGATCGGCCATAGTCTTACCAAAACATCGGACAGCATGAAAAGCGATTCAGGAAAGCTCCTGGACATGGCCGATAAAACCAGTTTCCAGGCAACACAGGTGGCGACCGCTATGGAGCAGATGAGCGCCACAATCAATGAAATTGCGCAGAATGCCTCAACCGTTGCCACATCCAGCGGCCGTACCATGGAGAATGCGAACAGCGCTGAACACGATATCGTCGAGAACGTTAAGAGTATCCAGCTTCTGGCTGAAAATGTTTCTACATGGGCAGAGACGAACAAAGCCCTTTCCAGGGCAACCTCAAAGATCGATGAGATCATCCTTGTGATCAAGGATATCGCTGACCAGACAAATCTCCTTGCCCTGAACGCTGCGATTGAGGCAGCCCGCGCCGGGGAGCAGGGACGCGGCTTTGCTGTTGTTGCGGACGAAGTGAGGAAGCTTGCGGATAAGACGGCAAAGGCGACGAAGGAGATCGCCGTGATGATCCAGGATATCAAGCAGAAGGCTGACCAGTCTCTCCAGACCATGGATACCACGCTTCAGGGTGTGAGCGAAAGCATTGCAAGGTCGGACAGCGCTGAAGAATCACTCAAGAAGATCGTTGCCGAGATGAAACAGATCTCCGACATGATCCATCAGATGGCCACGGCCTCTGAAGAGCAGTCCAAGGTCTCAGAAGATGTTCTTTCGAATATGAGCAAGGTGTCAGAGTATGCTGCGGAAACGAAGAAATTTGCATCGAGCATATCAGGTTCGAGTGACGCTATTGCTGCCACAGCCAACGGCCTTTTCAGTCAGCTCTGCGGCATCAAGAAGGACCAGGTGGACGTTTTGATGGAGGAGCATCTCAAGTCCATTACGGCTGATCTTACCAAAAGGCTCGAAGAGGCAGTGAGGCAGTCCAGGACCGATATGGATTCTCTTTTTGACGAAAACTATGTCAGGACTGCAGAAGAAGGCAAGTTCAGCGTCCGCTCAACCCGATTTTTTGATGCTGAGGTGCTGCCTCTGCTTAAACAGTGGGTGCAGGCGGACAAGAGGCTTATCTATGTCGTCGCCATGGACAGGAATGGCTATATGCCTACCCATCTCATGCCTGCGAGGGCTCTGGTTCGGATGAGCGATCCGGTGTCTCTTAACGGCGCAAAAAGTACTGTACTGCTCGGCCAGGCATTCCGTCGGCCGATCGCAGCAGGCGGTGAGCTTGCAATTGACGTTGCCATGCCGATCATGGTTGGGAGCCGTCACTGGGGATGTCTGAGGTTAGGGTATCTCCCTGATGTCGGAGCATAGACTGCTCACCATGGTAAGGGCATGCTGATGTCTTTGATCATTTTCCTTGCGGCACTCTCTTCCTATCTGCTGTTCGTTGCACGCTTTGCCTGGGAGGGAATCCAGGTGCTTCGGGCATCCGGACATGCTCTGCATTATCCGGTTTTTCTCCGGAAAGTCCCTGCTTCGGTTTATCTGTCCACGGTTCTCGATATCCTGTTTTTCCGGCGGATCTTCAGTTCCAGTAAAATCCTCTGGGCTGGGTCGTGGGTTTTTCATATATCCTTCTTTTTTGTAGTAATTCGCCATATGAGGTTTTTCTTTCCTTCCCTGCCCGGATGCCTGATTTTTCTTCAGCCTGCGGGCGTCGTTGCCGGATATCTGCTCCCCCTCTCCCTGTTATATCTCATTGCGCTAAGAACGCTGCAGAAAAAGGACAGGTATGCCTCCTCATATAACTATAGTATTTCAGTAATGCTTTTTTTAATCAGTTTCACTGGCACGGTCATGCGAACCTTTTTCAGGCCCGATCTGATCATGGTCAAGAAGTTTACGCTCGGTATCTTTGGCCTCCGTTTACATGCCGTGCCGGAGAGTTCTATATTTTTTTTTCATATTGTCCTGTTTCTGCTGCTGCTGCCCTATCTGCCGACGCACATTATTGCTGCGCCCTTTGTAAACCTTGAGGCAAACCGGAGACGGGAAGAGTTGAAATATGTCATCCATGAACGATAAGAAAGAGTCCTTTACCAGGAACCTGACGCCGATGCAGGTGATGGAACTGGATGCCTGCACCCAGTGCGGTGAGTGTCTTAAGCACTGCCCTGTTCAGGAAGTGACCAACAGACCTTCCATATCCACACCGGAGAAGATCAGGGTCTTCAGGGAATTTATCAAGGCAACGGGCGGGCTTAAGGCGCGGTTCTTCAACCCTAAAGAGATAGACAAAGCAGTGCTTGAAGATTTTACCAGGGCTGTCTTTGAATGCACGACCTGCGGAGCCTGCGGCCAGAAATGTGCTGTCGGCATCTTTACGCAGCGGCTCTGGCCCTATCTCAGAAAAGAGATGTTCGACCGCGGCCTTGTGGACTACGAGATTTTAATAAACATGCCTGCGGCAATAAAAAAGTCCGGCAACCCCTATAACTTTCCGGTCGAAGAACGGTTCAAGCCCTGGTTTCCTGAGCAGGTGAAGGTGGCTGATAAGTCAGAAATAGCCTATTATGCCGGCTGCTCCGGCGTGTATGGCGCAAAGCCGATGGTAAGGGGCGATGTGCTGGTGCTTGACGCCATCGGCGATCCATTTACCATGCTCACAGAGGAGGAGGAGGTCTGCTGCGGGTTCCCTCTCTTCATATCAGGCCAGCACGAGATGCTTGGAGACCTTACAAAAAGGCTTGTCAAGGCGTACAAGGCAAAGGGTACAAAGGTCCTTGTCTGCTCCTGCCCCTGCTGCGTAAATATTATGACCAGAGACTGGCCGGCCTTCTACGGAGAGGCGCTTCCGTTTCAGATCAGGCATATGACCCAGTATGTTGCCGATGCCCTGAAGCAGAGGAAGATTACGGTAACAAAGGAATTGAAGGAACGAATTATCTATCACGATCCCTGCTATCTGAGCCGGGGCGTGGGTGTTATTGAAGAGCCGAGGGAAGTGCTCAGGGCTATCCCGGGGATTGAACTCCTGGAGTTCGACCGGCATGGGCTTGAGTCACGCTGCTGCGGGGCCGGCGGAGCTGTCAGAAAGGTGTTTAATGAAAATGCCATTGCAATGGGCAGGCTTGCGATTGACGAGGCTGTTGCCAAAAAGGCGGACAAACTTATTCTGAGCTGCCCGGCCTGCTATGGCAAGGTGAATGAGGCAATGCAGGAGCATGACAGAAAGATCCCGATTGTTGACATTATGGAGCTTTTCGCCCAGTATGTGGAGCGGGTCGTTCCATGAGCCATTTTACGATAATCTGCAGAGGGTGCGGTAAGGAGCTTACCGATGTCTATTGTGCGTTCTGCGAGCACTGCAAAGACTCTTTGCTTGTAACGAACTATAACGACCCGTTCAGGGATGACTGTGGAAAGGGCATCTGGAAATTTAACTGGCTGCCTGTGCATACGCCGGCATTTGATCAGCCCGGTACAATAGTCTACCGTTCACAGTGGCTTGCGCGTCACCTGGGGCTTGAAAACCTCTTTATCGCCTTCAATGGGTACTGGCCGGAGCGGGGGGCAATGCTTGAGACCTGCACATTTAAGGAGTTCGAGGCAGCCATAGTCCTTCAAAACGCAGTGGAAAACAATGTCGAAGGGTTGATCGTGGCATCGGCAGGAAATACGGCCAGGGCCTTTGCGCACCTCTCCGTGGTTGCCGGTTTCCCTGCGATAATCGTGGTGCCGCGCATGTGCCTCATGGAGATGTGGTATCTTGAAAGTTCATCCATGGTGCCGACGCTTGCGGTCGGTGACGGAGACTACTCGGACTCAATCGACGTTGCCAGACGGATCGCCGCGATCTCCGGGTTCCCCTTTGAAGGCGGTGTAAAAAATATAGCCAAGCGCGACGGCCTCGGCTCTACGATTCTTGAGGCGGTCTCGAAGATCGGGGAATTGCCCGACCACTATTTCCAGGCAGTCGGCAGCGGCACTGGAGGCATTGGGGTATGGGAAATGTCTGAGCGGTTTCTCAGGGATGGACGGTTCGGCTCAAACCTGCCCAAACTGCATCTTGCACAGAATCTGCCCTTTGCGCCGATGGTCCATGCCTGGGAGAAAAAAAGCAGAGGGCTGTTTGAGGAAGACCTCAGGCCGGAACTCATCGGCCAGATATCGACGCGTGTTCTTTCGACCCGTTATCCTGCCTATTCGGTCAAGGGTGGTGTTTTTGATGCGATGCAGGCATGCGGCGGCGCCATGTACGGCGTTACGAACCGGGAAGTATTCGAATCGCTGGAGTTGTTCAGTAACCTTGAGGGAATAGATCTGGTGCCTGCTTCTGCGGTGGCGGTCGGTGCTTTGAGACAGTCAATAGAAATGGGTATGATAAAAAAAGATGAAACCGTGCTGCTGAATATTACCGGAGGGGGAGAACTGATGCTCGGCAGAGAGAAAAAGATCTACAATGTGGAGCCTGAGTTTGTTTCAAAGAAGATAACAGACAAGGAGATTGAGGAACTGGTATGCAGAATCCTGAAGAACAACTGATATCCATACTGAAGTCAGGAGGGGTCGACTTTACCGCTTCACTGCCGTGCGAGAAGATCAAGGTCCTGCTTGAAATGGTTTCTGCGCAGTTTTTTCATGTGCCGCTTACACGCGAAGAAGAAGGGGTTGGCATTGCTGCCGGCGCCGCACTGGCAGGGAAACGGCCAGCCCTGTTTATCCAGAGTTCAGGCATCGGCAACATGATCAATGCCCTCCTGTCGCTGACCGGTTTCTATGAACTGCCGCTTGCGATCTTTGTGAGTCAGCGGGGCATTTATCAGGAGAAGATTGCGGCCCAGTTCCCCATGGGCCGGGGCCTGCCGAAGATTCTGAGGGGTGCAGGCATTGCCCACACCCTCGTCAGTTCAGCGGAGGATTTTGCAGTCATACCGCGGAAACTGAGGACGGTTTATCAAAAGAACCGAATCCATGCTTTCCTCCTGAGCCCTGCGATATGGGAAGGTTCTTCGGCAAGGAGCACGCTTGCTCTCGATCAGCGGCCCATAGCCTGTATGATTTCCGGGCAGCGCAGTGTAGTCTCACCGCCTGAATGCAGACGCTATGACGTGATCGAGACGATTGCCCCCTATCTTGCAGGCAAAGTGGTGGTGAGCAACCTCGGATGGCCCTCAAAAGAACTGTATGCCCTGAAACATCAGCCGTCCAATTTTTATATGCTGGGCAGCATGGGAATGGCCTCTCCTATCGGACTTGGCATCAGTCTTTCCTCAGAAAAAGAGGTCGTAGTGATCGACGGCGACGGCAGCCTGCTTATGAACCCCGGCGTGCTTGCGACCGCTGCTCATGTTTCGCCTGAAAACCTGACCATTCTTGCAATCGACAACAGTTCGTATGGTTCGACAGGGAGCCAGGAAACCCTGACGGGATCCTGCGTTGACCTTGAACTTGTTGCAAGAGGTTTTGGCATCGGCAACACGGTGAAGGCGGTGACAAAAGAGCAGTTGGTTTCGGCAATTACGCAGCAGAAGAAGGGGATGAAATTTATCCATGCCCTTGCCCTGCCGGGAAACAGGGATCTGCCGAATATCCCGATTGACCATATAGCAATAAAGACAGAGGTCCAGAATTTCCTGAAGATAGAGCAGATACCATCCGAATTGTGCCGCCCCTGAGATAATCCCTTCGTCAACTGCATAAAGCAGCATTATCGTCCTGTGCGTTAAATTAATGGCGCGTAAATGCCGATAGATTACCTATGGAGCTGAATTCCGCGCATGTCCCTTAGATTGCTGTCCCGCTTTGTCACGATCGGACTGAAACTGCTTGTAGCCATAGCTGCTACAGAGCTGCTTATTATGCTTGTATTCAATGTCATGCATATTGAAACCATGCTGTCTCCCCTTCTGATAATGCTGGCAGACACCCTGCTTTTGAGCATTGCAGCCTCTGTCATGATTTTTGTCTGGGTTGTAAGGCCGATGCGGTCTGCCGAGGAGTTCATGTCCGTGGAGGAGAAACTCCGGGAATCCGAGAGCCAGTACCGGCTCCTGTTTGATAACAATCCCAGTCCGGTCTGGCTGTATGATGAGGAGACGCTTGCTTTTCTTGCCGTAAACAGGGCAGCAACCGCTCATTACGGGTATTCAGAGAGCGACTTCCTGCAGATGACGATCAGGGACATCAGACCGCCCGAGGATATTTCCCTGCTGATGGAGCACTTTGAAGAATATCCGGAGGGGACGAGGGCTGTTCTGGTGAGGCACCGGAAAAAAAGCGGTGATATCATGGATGTCCAGATCACCTCCCAGCCCATGATCTTTAAGGACAGGAAGGCCAGGATCGTTGTGGTTCAGGATGTCACGGAAAGACTGAGCCATCTGAAACTGATCGAAAAAAGTGAAGCGCGCTACCGCCTGCTGTTTGAAAGCTCAAAAGATGCTATATACATAACGCAGAGAGAGGGACCGTTTCTTGATATGAACCGCGCAACGCTCGATCTGTTCGGGTATTCGAAAGAAGAGATGGTCGGTATGGATATCCGCAGAGTCTATGCAAACCCTGAAGCCCGCGATCGTTTTCAGACAGAGATAGAGAAGAACGGATTTCTCAGGGACTATGAAATCTGCTTTAAAAACCGGGAGGGACGCGAGCTCGACTGTCTTCTTACGTCCACACTTATCATTGACGAACAGGACAATATCCTGGGCTATCAGGGCATTATACGCGATATTACGGACCGCAAGAAGATGGAGGCCCAGCTGTACCAGGCAAAGCAGGATTGGGAAGAGACGTTCAACACCATCACGGACATGATCACGGTGCATGACAGGGATTTTCATATTATCCGGGCGAACAAGGCTGCTGAACAGATACTCGGCCTGCCGTTTCTGGAAATGACTAAGGTCAAATGCTATGAGTATTACCACGGCACCGGCTGTCCGCCTGAGGGCTGCCCCAGCTGCCAGGTCCTGAAGACGGCGGTGGCATCAACCGCTGAGGTATTCGAGCCCCACCTCAACCGGTTTATCGAAATACGGGCTATACCCCGTCTGGACAAAGATAACGAGCTTGCAGGACTTATTCACGTTGTCAGGGATATCTCGGAACAAAAAAAACTTGCCGAACAGCTCCGGCAGTCGCAGAAGATGGAGGCAGTGGGCCAGCTTGCGGGTGGCATAGCGCACGACTTCAACAATATCCTCACGGCGATAACAGGCTATGGGTACCTCTGCCATATGAAGATGGACCAGACTGACCCCCTGCGGACGAACGTGGAGCAGATTCTTGAGGCAGCAGAAAGAGCTGCGACACTTACCCACAGTCTGCTTGCCTTCAGCCGGAAGCAGGTGATCAGTTTGAAGCTGATCAATCTGAACGACCTTGTAATGAGGTTCGAAAAACTTCTCCGCAGGCTGGTCCCGGAAGACATCGATTTTAATACGGTCTGCTCGGCAGAGAATATCATGGTGATGGCAGATTCAGGCCAGATCGAGCAGGTCCTGATGAACCTGGTCGCAAATGCCCGCGATGCCATGCCGGACTCGGGGAAACTGGTGATTACGACCAGTCTGGCTGACGTTGATGATCAATTCATGAAATTGGACGGACACGGCAAGCCGGGCACCTATGCCCTTGTAACCGTTTCAGATACCGGTATTGGTATGGATGAAGAAACGCAGCGGAAGATCTTTGAGCCTTTTTTTACCACCAAAGCGCAGGGCAAGGGCACCGGCCTCGGCCTTGCCATGGTCTACGGTATTGTGAAACAGCATGAGGGGTATATTCTGGTCAGGAGCCGGCCGGGGTCAGGAACGACCTTCAGTATTTATCTGCCTATATTGCGCCCTCATGACAGATCTGGACCGGAAGAGACCAGCAGAGGGGCTGTTTCGGTCAAGGGCGGTTCCGAGACGATACTGATCGCCGAAGATGATCCTGCCTTAAGAAAACTCGAGAAGACGGTCTTGACCCAGTTCGGCTACACGGTTATCGAAGCGGTTGATGGGGAGGATGCTGTCTTGAAATTTGTTGAAAACAGGGATAGTATCAGGCTGCTGATCCTTGATGTGATCATGCCCAGGAAAAATGGCAAAGAGGTTTATGATGATATAGGGATACTCAGTCCCGGCATGAAAGTCTTATTCATGAGCGGCTATGCCTCAGACATCATCGGGCCAAAGGGGCTTCCTGTTGAAGGACTCAATTTCATTAATAAACCTATCTCCCCGCGGGATCTCCTCGAAAAAGTGCGCTGGCTCCTCGATACCTGAGGCGGAGTGTTACTGTGCGGTGAGCTGGTTTCGGATCTTTTGCTGTTCCTGCTGTTTTTTGAGCTTTTCGGTATTGTACGTCTTTAGCTGGTTGAACATCTCCGCCTCGCCGAGAATGCCCAGCTGGACAAGCGCCTCTCCGAAGAAAAGATAGGTATCTTCCTGCTCGATAACGAGCTCACGCACCTGGGCGTCTGTGAGAAACCCAAGCTCAGTCGCCACTTCACCGAACTTTTGGAGCGTTTCTTCCTGTATGATCAGTATCCTCTGAATCTGGTCGTCCGTGAGCATGCCCCGGCTTTTGGCAAAGACCCCGATCTTCTGGTTATGCCTGAGCTGCAGTGAACGCGCCTGGATGACCTGCTCCATATTTATAAGCCCCTGGCTGCAGAGATACTGGCCAAACAGGAAGAAACGGGAGCGCTGCGGCTTTGTCCGCGTTTCCTGCATCTTGTTGTAATAATCACAGATTAGGCAGCTCTCGTACTCTTGTGCATCGCTGCCCTGAACCTCTCCGGTGCACATGGTGCCTGCAACGGTCCAGCATTCAGTAGGCTTAAACGTTGCTGCAGGACATACACCGAGCTCGTCTGCCCTGTCACCTCCGGGCTGCCTGCCGCATTTTTTGTATTCCCAGCACTTCAGGTAATCCAAGTTTTTCCTGTCCTCCGAAAACTGAGCTGTCTTAGTGGATCTCTTATCCCTTCAATCATACCTGAACTTCTCTGTTTGTCAGCAGCAGCTGCGTCTTTTACCTGACAGGGCATGATTGCTTCCTGCCGGGCTATCATGCCTGTTACACAGCACAAAAATCTACCGCACAGTGCTCCTGCAATTATAAATCCTTGTCGTCATCTTTTATGCGTTCAGGCTTGAATGGCCTCTGTCGCTTAATTCGGGATTCGCTGGCGCCGGGGGTATCCTTTTTCCTGGAGAAGCCTCCGGGTGTTTCGCTTCCGGAACCTCCCCTGACCGTAAGGATCTTAATTTTACTGATCGAGCCGGTTGAATCATAATTAATAGTATAGTTTCTTTCTTGTACCAGTGTAAAAATCCTGGTTATGCCCCTGTCAATATCCATATCGCGAAATTTAACGTTTATTCCCTATCCAGGACTATGCAGCAATAACGGGTTGTACCCAGAAAATCAGCTGACGGATTGTGCCCCCTGGGGCTACCGGCCTTTCCATTTCCTTTTCCTGAGTTTTCCTTCGAGGTCGTCTATGAACTGTCGTGCCGTCCGTCCCGAGAAACTGCCGTGGGAGATGGACCACTGCATTGCCAGTCTCCGTAGTTCGTCGCGGTCAACGCTGAACTTTCTGATCCGGGCATAGTTTTTTATAATGTCAAAATAGATATCGAAATCAAAATACTGAAAGCCTAAACGGAGGCCGAAACGGTCAGATAGGGAGATTTTTTCCTCAACTGCCTCCTCAGGATGCAGTTCTCCCTTCGGATCACGCTGGTTCTCTCCAATCGTTTCCGGCATGAGATGGCGGCGGTTTGAGGTTGCATAGATGAGCATGTTTTGAGGCCTTGTCTCGATACCACCTTCAAGTACGGTCTTGATATGCCGATAGGACTTTTCGTCCTTATCAAAGGTCAGGTCATCACAGAAGACAATAAAATATTCTTTTCGTTTCCGAACAATATCAGCAATATCGAGGATATGGGCAAGGCTGTCTCTCGGCATCTCGATCATCCTGAGGCCTCTGCTTTCATATGCATTGAGGAGCGCCTTGACGATCGACGATTTTCCGGTTCCGCGCGGCCCATACAAAAGCGCGTTATTGCAGGGCAGTCCTTCGAGGAACTGTTCGGTATTTCCTCTGAGTTCATCGATAAGTTCCCCGATACCGATGATCTCGTCAAAGGTAACGGGATCCGGCTCAGAAATGCCTTTAAAGACAAACTGGTCATTCTGCGATGAGCACTTAAATGCAATAAACTTTTCCATGACCGTTGCGTCAAAAGAGGGGGAAAGAGAATCGGCAATGCGTTGAAGGCTTTTGTTCAGAAGAGCGAGCTGCTTTAGCATTTCATCCATGTAACAGTTTAATACAGGACATTTGGCCAGGGCAAGATGGGCAGCTAAGCTCTGCATGCAGTCCTACGCACGGCAACTATATATTGCCGGAGTCAGGAGGGGCGCAACGGTGACTCCAACACGTATAAGCGTATCCTTTCTGTCAGTTTTTAGAGGTTTATTCAGCCATAACTTAATTAATTCTCAGATCTGCCGATAAGTACACTTAAGAAGGCATGTATCATGAAGATTCCACTCAGACAATTCCTTTTGTTCAAGCGCATTATGCTGTTAGCAGTCCCTGTGCTTATACTCCTGACAGCTGCCCTCTATTTTCTTCTTCCCCTCCGGTCCTCTGTAACCGCTAAACATAAGGTCGAGCCTCAGAATAAGACGGCCTCCAATATCATACCGCAGGAAAAACCGGCGCCACCTCTTGCAAAAGTCCGGGTAATCAAGCCTGTCCGCGTGGCTGATGAGCCCTTCAAAGGGTACTATCCGATCCCGGAGGCCGACAGGGCAGGAGATGAAGACCAGGACAGGAGCGTTTCCCTGAACAATGAAAAGAGAAATGATGAAGCTCCCTGTGAGGAACTTTCATTACCTGCAGGCGGAGGAGGGAAGGCGATTAAGGAGCCTCCGGAGTCTGATAAGAAAGCGGCTGCAATGAAGAGTAAGAGCGCTGACCATGGCGATCAGTCAGGCAAAAGGCAGTCAGTACACGAGCCGGCAGGACCTCCCGATAGCAAGAGCGCCGAAGAGGCAGAAGTTCTTAAGTCGCTTGATAACAGGGCAATAGAGGCCGGAATACCTGAGGCAGCACGAAAAAAGTTACTGCAGTCGTATAAGGACCTCAGCAAGGTATTACCAAAAGACGAGGCTCAGAAGATGATCTTATGGAAGATCGCACATGAATATACCCAGTGAAGGCGCAGTATGGCCGACGGACTAATCTCAGGACCCGGCTATTACAATTTTTTCCCCTGTTGTTGTTAAGAAACCGTCTCTCACCAGACCGTCCAGTATCTGGTCGAAGGCCTCAGGGACATTGCCGAGCTTTTTTTTCAGCGCCTCCCTGGTCATACCTTGGCTATGGAGCAGGGACTTCAGGATCATGCCGCGAACCTGGCGCTTTGAGCCCTCGAACGTTGACTGTTTTACATAGTGGGCGCTCCTGCGGTTCGGGTTCGCCACCTCGTTCTTCAATTTCACTCCATAGTCCATCAGTGCATAATACCACTCCCTCGGGTTTGTCCTGTCCAGGGTTTTTTCGAGAAACGGCATGATCTCCTCGTCCCTGATGTCCTCACCGTCTGCAAAGAAGAAATGGATATACACCCGCCTGATATTGGTTTCGATGAAAAGAGTCGGTCTGTTTGTTACGAATGTATGAATGGCTGCTGAGGAATACCTGCCAATGCCCGGCAGCTTGATCAGTTCCTCAGGATCACACGGAAGGTTACCCTTATAATCCTGCATAACGATCTCTGCCAGTTTTTTCAGGGCGATCGCCCGCCTGTTGTATCCCATGCCTTGCCAGATCTTCAGGACCTCAGAAAGCCTGGCCTGTGCCAGTGTTGAGAAATCAGGGAAGGCCCTTACGAACTCCTGATATTTGATGAGTACACGTGCTACCTGCGTCTGCTGGAGCATGACTTCTGATATTAGTATGCGATAGGGGTTCTTTGTCCTGCGCCAGGGCATGGGGCGCTGATGTTCATGGTAATGCTTATAAATAAGCTTTCGGAAGCTTCTGATTGTCTGTGCGGTCAATCCCCTTGTCCGTATGCCTTCAATACATCTCTTTTCATCTGACATGATTTACAATAAAGCGATGAAAATGAAAAAGCAAACACCGGTAAAGGTTGTTGCTGCTGTAATCGAAGAGGACGGAAAGGTGCTGATCGCGAAACGGCGGAAGGGTGATATGCTCGCCGGCAAATGGGAGTTTCCGGGAGGCAAGATCGATCCGGGCGAGACCGCAGAAGAGGCACTGAAAAGAGAGCTCCATGAGGAACTGGGCATCGAAGCCGAGGTCTCGGACTTTATCTGCTCAAGCCGCTACGACTATGAACATCTGTCTGTCGAACTGCTTGCGTACCGTGTGAAGTATATCTCGGGAGATATTACTCCGCATGTGCATGATGAGGTAAAATGGGTCCTTCCTGATGACCTTTGTACCTACGATTTTCCTGCAGCGAATGTCGAGATCGTCAGGCGTCTTTCCTCCTGCCATGATCTATGATTTTGATCATAGACGCCTAAACGCAGAATCTTCAGAATAATAGCATGAAGATACTTACAGCATTGATCCTGACCGCCTCCCTATTTTTCTGCATGGTCTCCCTGCCTGAGGCAGCCTGCAACGAGTGCCACAGCAAGAACCTGAAGATGCGGAAGATGCACGAGGCGCTTGGCTACAAAGATTGCTTTAAATGTCATGGGTTTGGCCAGGTGAAGAAGGCCCCGGAAGAGCGAGCAGCCCAGATGATCTCAGATTCGCTCTGTATCGACTGCCACAAGAAGTAGTTACCTCTTTGAGAGCCCTTCCCAGAGTGAACCCTTGATGCCGTGCTCCCTGAGCTTCTTCTGAAGACGCGGATGAAAATTGATCTCGTACCCCGGCATGATCCAGTTCTTTTTCTTTGAGACTGCCTCAGCCACCGCATCGTAGTCGGTCAATTTTCTCGAGTGATAGAAGACAGGCTCAAGTCCTATTCCAGAGATGCCGAGTTCCTTGCCTGCATATTCAGCCAGAATTGTTCCGGGGAATATCCTGATCCCTGCCATGATAACCGCAGCATCCGGCCCGATCTCCTCAAGCCGCGCAAGGGTCATATTGACCGTTTCATCAGTGTCCCCCGGAGATCCGGCAAAGATGAAATGGCAGAATTTCAGGCCGCTCTTTTTACATATCTCCGATGCCTCCCTGACCTTGCTGAAGGTGAAACTTTTGCCCATGTTTCCGAGCATCTCATCAACAAGGGAGTCGGTGCCGAACTCAACTGCGGTGCAGCCTGCCCTGACCATGGCATCAGCGAGCTCTTCTGTCATGTGCGCAGGATTTGCATAACACGACCACTGAATACTGAGGCCGCGTCTGATGATCTCGTCGCAGACCGCTTTTGCATGAGAAACAGGGTAGTTGAATATGCTGTCAACGATGAAGAAATGTCTTGCTGCTGTTGCCGCAATAAGCTGCTCTATCTCATCGGCAACAGACTGTGGGCTGCGCATCCTGACCGTGCTGCCTTCTACCTGCGGATAGGTGCAGTAGATGCATTTGAAGGGACAGCCCCTTTTAGTCTGGATATTGAGCATGCCTCCAAGGCGGTAGTAGGAACTGCTGTCGAAGAGTTCCCGGTCAGGCATCACCTGATCAAGATCTGTGAGGCGCTTTGGCGACTTAATGATCATATTCCCTTCATCGCCGAGTTTATTCAGCAATTCCGGGAATGCCTTCTCCCCTTCGCCGACGATCCCGAAGTCTGCCCCCAACGCTTGCATGAACGCCTCAGGCATAATCGTAAAGCCTGAACCGCCCAATACGATGGGAGCCTGTGAATACGCTCTGAGAGAGTCAATCGTGGTATTATATTCCTGCAGATACGAGTGCTGCTTCGGGTAACAGACGTCGTCTATATTTCTAAGCGACATGCCGATCACATCAGGCTGAAAGTCGCAGAGCGCTTTATGAATATCATTGTCCATATCCCCGGAAAAACAGAGGTCGATTATCCTGACGCTGTGTTTATGCCTTTTGAGGGCAGATGCAATGTAGGAGAGACCGAGAGGGAATACCGGGTCAGGCAGATGCTCACGGTTCGGTGAGACGAGAAGGACTTTCATTACAGGCCCCTGAATATCCTGAGTATCGAGCTGAGCTTGATTCCTTTGCCGCGGAAACCGCTCATGATTCCGGCCGCAATCTTGCGGGGTGAAAGATAAAATGACAGATAGGCCTTTTTGAGCAAAGCCTCAAGTTCCTTCTGTCCGAGATGGTCGGTGCGCACTACGGAATGCAGACAGTCATAAAGGTCCCAATCATAGGTAATGATCCGCTCCTTTACTTCGTCAAAGAGCTTTGTGCCGGGATACGGTGTGAGGATCGTGAACTGCACAGCCTGGGGATCGATCTCTCTTGCGTACCGGACGGTATCCATCACCATTTCCCGCGTCTCGTCAATATTGCCGATGATAAAGCTCGCATGGACGGAGATGTTATACTTTCTCAGGAGTTCTGTTACCTCCCCTGCCATCGTGTCAGTAATGTTTTTATGGTACTGGTCGAGCGTGCCCTGGTTTTGTGACTCAAAGCCAATGAAAATATACTTGCATCCTGCCTCAGCCATCCTTGCAATCATCGCCTCGTTGTTCAGGAGCGTGTCAGCGCGGGAAAAGCACCACCAGTAGATGTCGATTTTTCTGCGCATGATCTCATCACAGATTGCGATGACTCTATTGGGGTCAAGGGTAAAGTTGTCGTCAAGGAACGCTATGCCGTTGAAGTCATGGTTCGCAACAACGTCTTCTATCTCATCGACGATCTTCAGAGGGCTCCTCGATCGCCACTTCCTGCCGCTAAACTCCGTAGAGCAGCAAAAGGAGCAGCCAAAGGGGCAGCCCCTGCTGGTGAGGATCGATGTCATTTTCCGCTTGCCCATTTCGAGGTGGCGGTACGCACCCATGTTCAACAGATCACGGGCCGGGACAAGATCGTCGATATTGTCAATGAACCCCCTGCTTGGAGTCCTCTGAATATTACCATCCCTCAGATAGCTGATGCCCCGGACGGAATAGACCTGTTCGGTTCCGACTGTGTTTGCCAGTTCGAGCATGGTCTGTTCGCCTTCTTCACGCACAACAAAATCACAAAACCCTGTTCTGAGCGTATCCTCATCCCGGTAACTGACATGGGGGCCTCCCATTACTACCGTACAGCCAGCATTTTTTGCATCTTTGGCCAGCATCAGGCCGCTTTTATATCTGCTTGTATCTGCAGAAATGCCGACAATGTCAAAGGCAGTATAATCGACACTTTCGTCAGTGACATTGAAGTCGGCGATCTTCACCTCATGCCCGCTGTCCCTGAGTAAGGACGCAATATAGGCGATACCCAGGGGCGGAAGAATGAACCCGACCTTGCGGTACGTATCTTCCCTGAAGGGATACGCGAGGAGGACTTTCACGTCCTGAATTTCCTGGCGATCTTGAGCGTAAGAAAATATGATACGGAACTGACCGCGAGACCGAGCACAATGCCCCCGATCACGGTCGGTATAACATAGGTCCTCAGTATTGCCAGATCGGTCGTGAACTGTATCTTCAACAGTGCGCCGCTCAGCATCAGACTGCCGATCTGGGCACTGATAAAGAGGATAAAGGGAAACGATATTGGGTTTGATATCTGGGTGCCGAGAAAGACGATCATGATGTTCAGCCGCAGAAGGTGTGCAAGGCCGATCGCCACCACCGTATGGAGTCCCACAAGGGGCAGGATGCCGACAAAATTTCCAAGCGCAATGGCAAAGGCGATCCTGGATGGCGAGAGCCCCTTTTTCATGAAGCGCGTAATCGTCTCTTTATATTTTTTAAGCATCAGTGTGACAACTCCTGCCGGGCCTCATGTCTCTTTCTTCAGAACCATCGAAGCAGCAGTTCCGCCTGTGGAAAATGTGGTGATGAGCGCAGAATCCGCATGGACTGTTCTTGCCTTGCCGATCACCAGGTCAATCCCGCATCCGTCAAGCGGGTTTTTCAGTCCGGCTATCGCCGGTACGATTGCACTTTTGAGACAGAGCGCAGTTGAGGCAATCCGCAAAATACCGTCTGCCGGGAAATAGCCGTTATATGACCGTAAGGCAGTCACCGGGACGGTATGATCGAAGAGATCAGCTATCGATGCCGCTTCGAGATGATCAAGGTCAGGCGTCGAATTTGCGCATGCCGAAATAAATCCCGGTGTCCGGAGGCCTGAGTTTTTCAGAGCAGTCTGAATCGCTTTTTTCATCGACTCGCGGGTTTTGTCATACGAACTGATCAGTGTCGGATACGACGTTATCTCTGCTGCGGCAATAGTGCAGTAGATTCCTGCACCTCTTCTGGCGGCATCCTCTTTCCGCTCAAGGATAATTGTTGCTGCGCCTTCGCCAAGTACAAAGCCGCTTCTCTTGCGGTCAAAAGGCGTCATTTTGTTTGACAGTACATTGAAGCCTGAATAGCCGACAAGTTCAACTTCGCTCAGCTCGTCTGCGCCCGAGACGATTACCATATCTGTCAACCCGTCATGCAAGAGCCCGCAGGCATAAGAGACTGCAAGCTCAGAGGATATGTCAGCATGGCTGAAGGTAATGTTCTGCCCGCGCGTGCCAAAATGCATCGAGATATGTGCTGCCGCGATATTCTGCACGGTCTCCGGAAAAAGGATAGGGTTTGTTCCCTCAGGCCCTTCCCTGAGAAGCCCTTCATAGAACTTGTCAGTACTGCCGGTGCTTGCAAGCCCTGTTCCAAAGGCAATAGCGACGTCGTAACAATTGTGGTCACGGATCCCGACGCCTGCATCATTCATTGCCTCGATCGCAGAGGCAAGACCGAACTGGGAGAAGCGTGACATGCGGCGGGCCTTCATGACAGGGATATAATCCTTTGCCCTGAAGTCTTGTACTTCCCCTACGGTCGTAATCCCTGCATAAGGGAGTCCCAAATTGGTCGATTCTGCGACGCCTGTTGTCGTATCCATGAAGGACCTGATCAGGTTCTCTCTGCCGATACCGGCAGGGCATATGATGCCGATGCCCGTGATTGCGATCATGTCGGCCTCTTCAGGATAAGGGCTGTGTTGTTGCCGCCGAATGCCACCGAGGTAGAGAGCACTACCGAGACATCGTTCTTTTCCCGCGGTTCAGGGACATAGTCAAGATCGCATTCAGGGTCAGGGTTCTGGTAATGCACGGTCGGTGGGATTATGCCCCGGACAAAGGGCAGTATCGCTGCTGCCGCCTCCTTTGCGCCAGCTGCACCGAGGCAGTGCCCTATCATCGATTTTGTCGAGCTGACAGGAATTATGCTGGCATGCTCCCGGAAGGCAAGTTTGATGGCGTTCGTCTCTGCAAGATCGTTTGCCGGCGTGCCTGTACCGTGGGCATTGATATAGCCTATCGCCGAAGCTTCAACGCCGGACGACCTGAATGCCAGACGGATTGCATGGGCAATGCCCGTTCCGTCAGGCGAGGGGGCAGTCACATGATAGGCATCGCAGGAGAGGCCGTACCCCGCTATCTCTGCATAGGCCTTTTTGCCTCTTTTTGCTGCATGCTCTGCTGTTTCGACGATATATATAGCGGCGCCTTCGCCGAGTGATATGCCTTTCCGTTCCCTGTCAAAGGGCCTGCAGGCCACT
This sequence comes from Nitrospirota bacterium, assembly GCA_016235245.1. Lineage (NCBI taxonomy): Bacteria > Pseudomonadati > Nitrospirota > Nitrospirota bacterium. The sequence continues at coordinate 156,960 of JACRLO010000004.1, forward strand.
TCGTCAACCGCACGCAGAGAGTTGAATCCTGCAAAGGTCGTCTCCGCCAGGGACTCGCTTCCTCCGGTGATCACAAAGTCTGCGATTCCCTTTCTGACAATCTCGCCCGCAATGCCGATTGCCGTGCTGCTTGACGAACAGGCAGTTGAGATCGTGGAGCGGAAGCCGCAGGCGCCGGTGAGAAGACCGATATAGTCGGTAAAAGAAGAAGCAGTGAAGTATTCGAGCAGGCTGGATTTAGGCTTCCTGCCATGGTAGATCCTTCTCCGGAACTCTTCGCCCTGCAGCAGTCCCCCTGAACCGCTTCCGATCACAACAGCAAGCCGGGCTCTGTCCATGGTCTGAAGATCAAGGCCCGAATCCTGAACTGCTTCTCTTAATGCGACCGTGCCGAGCATATTACAGCGCGAAAGCCTTCGGGACTCCTTGCGGTCAAAGTGGTCGTCAGGGATAAAGCCCTTAACCTGGGCGCCAAGCTTGCCCCTGAAGCCCGAGGTGTCAAAGAGCGTTATCTCGCCAATACCGCATCTGCCGACGCTTAAGGCATCCCAGTATGCTTCTCTGCCGATGGCGATAGAGGAAACAATTCCTATGCCGGTGATGACCGGGGTCCTCACCTGAGAGATCTTTCCCTCACAACGACTCCCTTGTCCGGCAGAAAAATAAAACTGTTCTCCTGAATTTCAGGGTTTAGTTTGACATCTCTGAATGTGATCGTCGTGGGTTCGTTGTTCTGATCATACAGTTTCGCCATGCGCGGAAATGGTGACTCATCAGAGACCTCCATCTCTATCTGACTGATCGGGCCTTTCACCTTCGGCGAGAATCTGAGAAAGGTGATTGTCTTTTCTTTCCTTGCAGTGATCGTATAATCGCGGGACATGCTCAGCACATCAAACTGCATGAGCGATCCATACTGGCTCAGGCCGGTCAATTTATCTGCCTCCTTGAGGTCAGGATAATAGATCCAGATATCCTTTCCGTTGAAGATGACCTGCAGATTAACGCTCCCCCGATATTCCCACCTGATCCTGTCAGGCTGCTTATAGAGGAAGCGGCCGTCGGTCCTGATCGGCTTTGTGAGGAGCCGGGTTTTTTTCTCCTGTATAAAGTTAGCGCTCACGGTCCTTATCTTTGCCTGCTTTGCCTTGAGATCGTCAAGGATGTCGGCAGAGGATAGTGAAGTGAAGACAAGGATGAAGAGCGAAACGAAGAAAAGTCTCTTCATCCTTCCATCCTTCCCCATTTGCCGCAGGTATCGCCCCAGCGGGCAATCACTGCATCGCAGTCATTAATCTGCATCACGCCGCAGGCATTCGGGCAGTCAGCGCAGTAGAAGCTCGAGGTCGAAAGCTGCTTCTCTGAGAGTGACCAGCCCCTGAACTTTGTCTGTTTTGTATTTCTGCTCAGGAGGGCTGCGCCGATAGCGCCCATGATCGGATAATAGTGAGGCACGATAAACTCTTTTCCGAGTTCGCGCTCAAAAGAAGCCTTTATGCCCGGGTTTGCCGCAACCCCGCCCTGGAAGATGACCGGATCGCGGATCTCCTTGCCGCGGGACAGGTTGTTCAGATAGTTCCTGACCAGTGCATCGCAGAGGCCTGCAACAATGTCTTCCAGGTTGTGTCCCATCTGTTGTTTATGGATCATGTCGGATTCTGCAAAGACCGTGCACCTTCCTGCGATCCTGGCAGGGGAAGAGGCTGCGAGGGCATAATTGCCGAGTTCTTCGATCGCCATGCCGAGGCGTGTTGCCTGATGTTCGAGGAATGAGCCGGTGCCTGCAGCACAGACCGTGTTCATCGAGAAATCGACCACAACGCCGTTTCTGATCAGGATCAGTTTTGAATCCTGCCCGCCGATCTCGACAATGGTCCTTACATTTGGAATGAGATGGATCGCAGAAACTGCGTGGGCAGTGATCTCATTTTTTACCTGGTCAGCACCGACAATATAGTCAGCCAGTTTCCTTCCGCTTCCTGTTGTGCCTACACCACGTATCTCAATATCGCCCTTATCCTTTCTCAAGACAGAGAAGGCTGACTGTATGGCCTTAATGGGCTGGCCCAAGGTCTTGTTATATGAATTCCAGAGGACATTGCCATGCCGGTCGATCAGCACGACCTTTGTGGTAACAGAGCCTACATCAATGCCGAGATACGCTTCCATCTCTTCTCCTTTCGAGCAGGTCAACAAACGCTTCAAGTCTTGTTATTATATTCGCCTCGGATACATGCTCGTCAAATGTCATTGAGAGCACAGGATACTCCTTGTCCCTGCTTATCCGGTTGATGACTGCTGACGCAACAAGCTCAGGCATGCAGGTAAACGGCATGATATGAAGCACGCCGTCAACGCCTTTTTTCTGAAAGAGGATGGTCTTACCGACTGTTTCTATGCTCTCGCCGCCTGAGGGAAAATTAAGATATCCCCTGGCCAGTTTTGTGGCATACTTTGTCTGGTTCCTCCTGAACGGCTTATATCTAAACCGGTCATTGAGCCAGTCGCTCAGCCAGACCCCCCGCTTCACCTCGACCCGCAGTTCACCCAATTTCTTTTCGATCTCAAGGTTGGCAAACGGCTCGATCACCACAAATATCTCACCCAACACGCCGATGGTTACGGGCTTGAAACTCCTGTCGATCTTAATGGCATAATACATCTTTTTGACTTGGGGCATGGTCCTGAAGAGCTTTGTGTACGAGTCTGCCAGGTCTATCATCTCAATGGCCTGTTTCAGCACCAGGTCTGTCTCTCCCCTGTTAACTTCGCGCGGCTTGTAATAGTGATACAGGGCTGTTGCTCTGTCCAGAGCTGCCATGCGCATCAAAATGAGGAAGAAGACGCTGTACCCGTCATATTTATTCTTGATCTGGCTGATGTCCCGGATCGTATCGATCATATCTGAGAGCCGGTCAGGATTGTCTGTTGTGGACATGGTGAATTTGTAACCTTGTTCCCTCAGGATCTGTTCCTATATGATGCCGTAGTATCCGAAGCGGCAGGGGCCGTACCCGCCCGGCATGAGGATCGCGTCTGCCCCATTGTCGAGCGCCTCCATCATGTTGCCGAGGTTGATCTTGAACGGCAGGCAGGCGAACTCCGGTGAATATTTGACGCCGAGGTTAAGGGTCCTGATCGTGGCCTTTGGCGGGGGCTGCATGTCAACGCCGTGCTGCCTCAACACCCGCGTGTATGCAACAGAAAGAAGACCCATATGCGGGACCGTGAGCTTCATGCGGTCACCTTTGCGATCATGTCTATGAATGCCTCGATCCTTGTCTGGATGCCGACGTCTGATGCGTGTTCATCAATACTGAGCGTCATATACGGCTTGTTTCTCTGGTTCAGTCTCTTTCTGATAAGGTCGCCGGTGAACGAGTCAGGGCCGCAGGTAGAACTGCAGACATTGATTACGCCGTCTATGCGGTCATCCTTGAATAAGAGATGGGCAGCGGTCACCACTTCCTTGCCCATGTCCCAGTACACCCACTTTGGGATCACTGCCATGGCCTCGCGGATATCCGGTTCTTCAGGTTTGATATAAATGGGGTTTGCATTAAGATCTCTGATGTAGTTAAAGAGGTTCTTCGAAAGATGGCGGTCAAAAAGCAGATAAGGCCTGCCGACGATACCGATATTCATCTTCCGGTGAGATGACAGGATGCCCACACCCTCAGAAAGCAGACGATCAGACAGCCTGCTTTGTTCTCCCGGGATCTCAACGCCGGAGTTCATGTGCTTTTGGAACAGGGCATTGACTGCTGCATGCGGACGGAAAATTGCCTTTGCAATGGACTTTGTAAACTCCCCGACTGCCTGATCGCCAAATTGTTTGACGTGGAACATGGGGGCAATAATTCCGGGCAGGTTCGTGAAGCAGGCTCTGACAACATAGGGCAGGCCGATCATCTTCGGGCACATGAAACTTTCCTTTTACACACTCACATACCGTGGGATGAAAAGAAGGTCAACGTTGTCTTTCAGCAGAGCAACATGACCCAGAAATGTCTTTACCGGCAGGCAGAAGTCCCCGATTGCATGTCTGAGCCCCTCCTTGAGAATGTCTGCATGTGTTTCAGGTGATGTGATGACCTCGCAGCCGAGTTCACTGAAAAAAAGCTTCCAGGACTCGGCATAACTGTAGTACAGCAGGCCTCTGGGGATTCCGATTCTTGGGTTTTTCATATATAAGAAGCGCATATAAGTCAGTGAAAAATAACTGCTTTTTAGGGTTTAATTTTAGATTATTTCGGCCTTTTTCTGCAAAGAAAGAGCCCCCTGAAAATAGTTCTTATGTTTTAGCCGGGAATGTGTTAATCTTAATATGTGTTTAAACCCCCTAAAACCGGTCATCGCAGGTGGATTGTGATATGAATGAAATACATGAAATTATAGAAATGGGCAAGAGGCTCGACGGAAAATATCTAAAACTCTTGTATACAAAAACATCCTCAAGAGAAAACCTGCCGAGCTCGTTACGATCGTCAAGCAGCTTAAAAACATACAAGCTGAGCTTGTCGAATTTCTGAGGCGGCTCAGAAAGAAAAAGGTGTCTCAGGGAGAGGCAGTATCCCAGACAGTCCTGAATGAGTTTTGGCTTATTTCTGACATATTTATCGAGATCTTCTATCTCTATGGGCAGAGTCTTGAGGAGCGCACCCTGAGTATGGTCGATGACTGCCGGATGAATCTGGCAACCATGGCCAAGACTCTGAGGCCCTATCTCAAGCTGAATCCCCTGTATTCGGCCCTGATGAAGTCCATGGGTGAGATCAACGAAACTCATGACTTTCTTGTGCACTACCACGGGAAGAAAAGAAAGACTGCAGTCTGAGGGAGCTGCATCATGGATGCAAAGCTCAACATATCCGGCCTGTTTACGTCAGAAAAAGAACTCTCAGAAACGATCCGTAAGCGCCGGATCTGCTACGACATCGAACCCTACTACAATACGACAAAGCAGGGACAGATGCTCCAGATCGGCTTTCAGATCAATATATACGGCACCTTTCCCCCTGCTGATGAAGATGCCTCTCCGGACGACCGGGAGTTTCCCCGGGTGCTGCGCGATGTCAGAAATATTGCCGAGGCGTTATCGAACACCTGTAATCCCCTGCATATGTGCGATGCAACGATTGAAGATTCCAACTCCATTACCTATTCCCCGGACCGGAAGATGCGGCCTGATGTTACCGTCCACATACCGGTCTTTGACCAGCAGCATTTTGGCCATCCTGTTAATAAGCAAATTGAGGATACGGTTTATCTTGCAGGCAGTATTCTTGAGGCTGCCGGAGTACAAAAGAAGAAATGGGAATAGCGATTTAAGAAACCGGTTTTATTGCCCTGATGTAGGCTGAAACGACCATCTTTTCGACCCCTTCACCGAACTTCCAGCTCTTGATGATATCGTCGCTGTTCTGCTTGTCCGTGATAAGGATATCCTGAAAACCGGCTTTGGCGAGAATCATTTTCAGTTCCTCCACGGGAACCGATCCGGTTATTCAACCGCTGTACGCATGTTCGTGCTCAAGGATCTCCCTGCTGAACTCGGTCTTCTTGAGGATGTCGGAAATGGCAATTCTGCCCCCTGGTTTAAGAACTCTGAACGCCTCGCTGAAAACAGTCTGTTTGTCTGGAGAAAGGTTGATGACACAGTTCGAAATGATCACGTCAACTGAATTTTCGTCCAGGGGCAGATGTTCGATCTCGCCCTGTCTGAACTCAATATTCTTTGCGTTTAACTTTGTTGCATTTGCAGCTGCTTTTGTAACCATATCCGGCGTCATGTCAACGCCGATCACTCGGCCGGTCTTACCGACCTTCATGGAGCAGAGGATGGCATCAAAGCCTGCCCCGCTGCCCAGGTCAAGGACTATCTCTCCATCCCTGAGATCAGCGATAGCCTGGGGATTGCCGCAGCCCAGTCCGAGGTTCGCCTCTCCAAGACCGATCTTCAGCTCTTCATCCGAATATCCGAGTCTCCTGCCCGCTTCCAGCAGACTGACAGAGTCTGATCCAGGGGCGCAGCAGCTCGAAGGTGCGAGAAACGAGAGATTGCCTTTGGCCACGTCAGAATAGCTGTTGACTACGATCTGCTTGAGCTTTGCCTTTTCGTTGTCCATAATATAATGAATATACCATGAAAAAAGCATCAAGTACCCATGAAAAGTGTAAGCGGCTCCTTTTTCTCGGTGACTCATTAATTGAATATTTCGACTGGTCTGAGCGTTTTCCTGAATATGAAGTCTACAACCTCGGTATGGCTGGAGAGACGGTCAGCGGGCTTGCTGCAAGACTCGGGCATATTATCCGGACGGTGAAGAATCCTGATAGAGTATTCATTATGTCAGGCATCAACAGCCTGGCAATGGGGGAGGGGGGCATCGCCGATACATACCGGGACATCGTGCATACCCTTCATCAGGCATTTCCTGCAGCCGTGATCTACATAGAAAGTCTTCTGCCGGTGAGTTTCCCTTTCATCGATAATGCGGATATCCGCCAGATGAACGGGAGACTTCGCCATATTGCCCAAGAAGAAGGGGTTCATTATCTTGATTTGCATACACTCTTTACTGATCAGAATAAACGGCCCATAGAGCGCTATCTCCTGGACGACGGAGTTCATGTAAGCGACGAGGGCTATGGGGTCTGGGCGGGCGAGATAGCAAGGCTGCTCAGTTCTTAAAGTTCAGTCCATTCTGCAGTCTTTATCTGCATAGATCATTTTAGATCCCTGGTTGTGCCGGGCGCTCATGCGCAGGGTATCCGGCAGGGAGTTGATGATCGATATCTGCACTTCAGGACGCCGCCGGTACCCGAACCGCTCCAGTTTTTCGAGGGTCACCTGCCCGTCGTTCTCCTCGTTTAGGTAGACCATGGCAGCTGTGCAGGCATTCTTGAGTTCAGCCCTTGCCATATTATCGTAGGCCATCTGCATCGCCTCTTCCGGGCTCTGCGGAAAGCCGGGAGGCAAATTCTGGCCCGGAAGCAAGGGCATTATCATGGGGGGATTCATCTGTTCTGTTACCAGTTCCTGCTTTTTTTTGAGTGCAGATACCACAAGTGAAATGGAAATGATCAGGCTTATGCAGAAGACGCCGCCGATTCCAACATACACGGCTGTGGGCGTTACCCCGCCCTCGCGCGTCATGACATAGCCGATCTGAGCTGGTGTGGTGGCCCGTTTGATTGCGGTGACTGAATCTCGTACGTGCCTGAAATAGATATAATACGCGGTCAGGCCCATTGCAATGCAGGTCAGGATGTTGATGCCGGGTATGAAGCTCAGCACCAATACCCCAATAGCATGCAGGTAAAGTTTCCTGTAGAGCAGCCAGAAGAAAGGAAGAAAAAATGCGGGCCAGTGCCAGGTTGGCACAAAGGAAGATGGGCCTTTGATGCCGAACTTCTTGAAATTGTCCATGTATTTGACAACGTTCGGCCCAATAAAAAGATCGAGATATTCTTCATCGCTCATAAGCGATGTCTCTTTCTGGTCCTGGTCCTTACCGGATTCTGCTTCTATGGCTGCTACTGTCTTTGCCGGTTTCTTCAGGTTTGCAGCCGCAAGAACGAAGAGGCCTTCCTCGTCGAGAGCGCTACCGAGCGCGGATGCCCAGAAGGTATCATCACGCTTTACCATCCCCGGGCCGCTGCCCTTGAGGAAATCGGATGTGCTGCTGTCAACGATTAATGACGGATTGGCTTTGACGAGATCTGTAACGAATTGTCTGAGCGCTGCATAGATGTCATCTTCTTCTCTGCCGAGAATGCCGGTAAAGTCAATGGCATCGGCATCGACAGTAAGTGGTTTTTTTTGAGTCCTGCTGAAGACCATTACCCTTGTCTTGGGCTTGATGCCTGAAGGAATATGGTATACCGAGACGAGAAGGATGTCGCTGAACGGTATGTTTTCGCAGCCATAACGGTTGAAGTTAAGTCCTCCCTCTGTTTTATTCAGTGCTCTGCAGTGAAGCGGTGAGTATTGAAGCGATACAGCCTTCTGGGGAGGAGAAATGACCCTTGGCCCGGGAGCTTCTTCTGTCCGATTTCCGGCATGCGTAGTAAATCCCGGAGCAGACTCCTTCGTAATGGCATGCTCAGGTGTCACGGGCGTAATTGCCGGAGAAGATGAAAGCTCAGGTTTTGCGGCAGAACTATTTGATGGTCTTCCGGTTTCTGTCTGCACCACCTGTTTTATAAAACAGACAGCCCCTGCTTTTTCGAAAAGGGCCTTGAACTTTTCAGCAGTTTCAATGTCTGTGGTGGTCTTGACAATGACTGGTTTTCCGATAAAAAAGCGATCAATGGAGTCTGCAGAGAGGCTAAACGCTACAGCAAGCTGCTTTTTTGTTTCCGCAAGCTGATGACCAGAGAGCGTTTCGCCGCTTAATAAGACTTTATAAGTAGGCTCTGCCATGGCTGTCTACGTTGCGCAACATCTCGGTATCTCCTGAAAAGAGTGGAGTGCTAATTATTATTAAGCTGATTTTATCATAATACTCATGTGTCCGGGAAATGAAATATGTAAGAAGTTAATATTAGTATTGCTTCTCTAAAAACCATCGGATATAATCGTTGCATGCGAAGACGACAGGTCGGGCGTTTCTTACGGAAACAATGCATGGATGCTCTTGTTCATTCCGATCGGGTATTTCGATGAATTGGGAGAAAAAGATTGGAGGCCTTGTTGAGCACATCAAAGGTTTTGTTCTTGCAGCGTTTCTTATCATTGCTATTCTCGCGATAGTTCTTGCCTATCGATATTACGAATATCGCCAGGAAGATCCTAATTTCTGTGTTTCGTGTCACCTCATGAAGGAAGCGTATAAGGAGTGGCAGAAAGGGAAGCACCGGGATATTATCTGCCAGCAATGCCACCATGTCAGTATGGTAGAGCAGAACCAGCTTCTCGTAGCTTTTGTTATGAAGCAGGATGGACAGGCCTTCTCCCAATCGCATGGAAGAGAAAAACCCTGGCGTGAGTGCCGAAAGTGCCATATGGACAATGTCGCGCAGGGGTCTTTGAGTTTGCAGAAATCATACGGCCATGCAAAGCATGTATTTATGCAGAGCATCGAATGCAAAGTCTGCCATAAAGGCACGCTCCATAATTTCAAGCCGAATGAGAGTGCCTGCAGCGGCTGCCATAAGGACAAAGGTGTTCACGGCATAGGGATGGAGGCCTTCTCATGCCTCAAGTGCCACTCATACTCTGAAAAAACCGCTTCAATGATACCGAAAGACAGATGTATCAAATGCCATCCCTCAGTTTCCGTCAAGGGCCCGATGTCCGGTATTCTCTGCCATCAGTGCCATAAACCTCACGGGAAAATCATGCCGACTCTGGCATTATGTACAACTGAATGCCACAGCAACGAATCTACGGTTGGACAGCACGGGCTGCATATGAAGAAAGGGCTTAACTGCCTTGACTGTCATAAGGCGCATACATGGGTAGTGGGAGAAAGCAGAGCACAGAAACTATGCAGCAGATGTCATCCCTACAAGAATCCCCGACTTTTCATCTATTAGAGCATACATAGAGTTCCAACCTTTGCAGTTTTGCAAAAGGGATGGACGTATTTGCAGAACTGCAAACAAATCTTCGAAAAGAATCCTTTAAAAACGCAGTGTTTCATGTTGGCATGAAGCCTGCATATATACAGGCAAGATCAACAAGCAGGAGGATACGAAGATGAAA